>JADHXE010000064.1 GCA_016783125.1 Anaerolineales bacterium | reverse complement strand
CAGACTGATAATGAGTTATTCAGCATTCATCTCTTGATCATGCCAACGCTGAATTTGACGAAGACCTTCTTCGACAGATGTACCGGATGTGATTGTGCTTATTGGGTTGTAACTGTCGTGCTGCCGCCCGTCGGGACCGTCCGGTCGCATTGCGACCCAAAAGAAGCCCAGAGCTATTGCTCTGGGCTTCTGCCTTTCTAGTAGAGACGAAAAAACATCGGCTATTATCACAGCCTGAATATTTGGGATGAGGTTTTTGGACCTTACGGGGGGGGGGTTGACATGGGCTGGATATAGGTATAAAATAATAGGTAATTATTTTATCAAATGAATTAAATAATTCTCCTTCCCGATACCATGAATAACTCCCTCTTCTCAGGAAGCAATATCAACCTGGTTAAGACCCACAACATGCAGGTAATACTAATGAGCCTGCTGTATGAGGGAGAAATTTCGCGGGCCGAAATCGCCAAGCGTACATCCCTGTCGTCTGCGACAATCACAAACTTAGCCAGCGAGCTAATCAGCCAGGGGATCATCACAGAGATCGCGCCAGCGATATCAGAAGCGGAAAGCAAACGGGCAGTAGGTCGCCCTCAAAGGATGTTGCGCCTCATCCCGAATGCTTGCTATGCTATTGGCGTACACATTGGTGTGGGATTATTTCGTGTCGCTGTCACAAATTTGCATGCCGATATTATCGAGAATTGCATCGTCGAGTTCGAGCGCGAGACGCCAGCGCTGGATGTATTGGAGCAAATTGCAACCGAGATTGACGGCCTGATTGCAGATACAGCCATTGACCGCCAGCGTGTTCTTGGGGTGGGCGTTGGTGCATCAGGGCTTGTCAATCATGAAAAAGGCTTGAGTGTATTGGCCCCTCGGCTCGGTTGGCAGAACGTCAATATCCAGGAAATTCTTCAAAACAAGCTGTCTTTACCGGTACAGGTAGACAATAATGTGCGCGCCATGGCTATCGGTGAGGCATTCTTTGGTGCGGGCCGTGGGGTCAACGTATTGGCTTTCGTATATGGCCGTAGTGGTGTTGGCGCCGGTTTTGTGGTCAATGGACAGGTTTTTCGCGGCAGCGGCGCCGGTGCTGGCGAAATTGGGCACACGATTATGGTTCCTGAGGGCGGCCAACCCTGTCGTTGCGGCCAAAAGGGTTGTCTGGAGACATTGGTAACAGAACCGGTTATTGTTCGGCAGGCCAACGAAATTGCTCAACAGCATCCAGATAGTTTGCTGGCTCAATACCTGGCTCAAGACGACGGTACACCACTTATCGACAGGCTCTTCGCCGCTGCTCGTGAAGGTGATCAGGTCACTAAAAGTATGATCGAAAGTCAAATCCACTACCTGGGGATTGCCCTGGCTAACTTGGTCAATATCCTCAACCCGGAAATGATCTTGTTGGGGGGTGTCTTCGCTCAAGGGGATGATCTCATCCGTCCGGTTGCCTGTCAGGTCATGCGTGAAACTGCTTTTAGCAGTCTCGGTGAGGACGTGATTGTTGAACCGACTAGTTTTGGCTGGCGCGCCGGGGTAATAGGTGCAGCAGCCCTGGCCCTGATGGATTTTTTCTACCAGCGCACAGATGGGACAACATGAACAATCTCAAGATCGCCTTTGTTCCCTTGGCCCGAACAACATTTGACATTCCATTTGCCAAAGAAATAGCCGATGCGGCTAAAAATACGTTAGTCAGCGCTCCATTGGATCTTGTTGGTCCCGCCGATCTAATTACGGACGCGCTTGGCGTTGAGCAAGCCGTCCAAGATTTAGTCGGTGTTGAAATCGACTTAGTCGTGATATTTCAAGCCACTTTTGCGGATAGCTCCATGGCGACAGCGTTGGCCGAGGCCTTAGATGCCCCCATCTTCCTTTGGGCTGTGCCTGAGCCGCTTACTGGAGGCCGGTTACGATTGAACTCCTTGTGTGGAATCAACCTGGCTGGGCATGCACTTACTCGGGCTGGAATCTTTTATGGTTATGTTTATATTGCCCCCGATGATTTATCTGTTCTTGAAAAAATCACTGTTTATGCCCGCGCTGGTCGCGCATGCCGCACCCTTCAGGACGCTCAACTGGGCCGCGTTGGAGAAAACCCAGATGGATTTGAGACCTGCCTATTGCGACCGGCCGAGATAAAAAACCGCTTTGGTCTGGAAGTCGTTCAACTGCACCTACAAGAAGATATATTTTCTAAAGTGCGTGCAGTCAAACCATCATGCACTCAGCCCATCAAAGATAATCTGGCTCAAAAAGTCAGTAATCTGGATGAAATGGACGCGGACGCGGTTCATGGCTCTTTAGGCACTTATCATATATTACAGGGTATTGCAAAAGAAAGAGATATTCAGGGCTTTGCCATACGCTGCTGGCCTGAATTTTTCACCGAATTAGGTTGCGCAGCTTGTGGCGCTATGTCGATGCTCTCTGATGAAATGATCCCGTGTAGTTGCGAGGCGGATGTCAATGGCACCATCACGCAGCTGATTTTGCAGTCAATCAGCGGGAGTCAGGCTTTTGGCACGGATATGGTTTCCGTAGATGAAGAGCGAGACGCTCTGGTGCTCTGGCATTGTGGCTTGGCCCCACTCTCTATGGCTGATCCCCAATCTGAGAAGCGCGTTACCGTCCATTCTAATCGGCAACTGCCCCTCTTGATGGAGTTCCCTCTCAAACCGGGCCGCGTCACCTTCGCCCGTCTGAGTGAAGCCACAGGAGATTTTGTGCTGGCCATCGGCGAGGGCGAAATCATCCGTGCGCCGCAGAGCTTTTCAGGTACATCGGGGCTGATTAAATTTGATCAACCAGCGATTGACGTGCTCCATACAATTTTGGGCGAAGGGCTAGAACATCATATTTCCATCACTTATGGAAACTACAAAGAAGAATTAATTGCACTAGCCAGTATGCTTGATTTGCCCCTAATACATATCAGCTAGGAGGTGAGGCTTACGAGAAAATATTGCACACCAAAACCGAAAAATCTAGCTAAATAGGATAGCACTAAGCCTACAAAGAAACTGTCATTCGAGGCGCGACACCGCCCCGAATGACAGCCAGGAAAGCCACCACGGTCTATCGCAGTGCAATCCTCGGTCAAAAGACAGTAAGAATCATAACATATTTAGGAGAAGAAAAATGAAACGATGGCTGTTTGTATTCGTACTTATCTTTGCTTTGGCGCTCGGCGCATGTGCGCCAGAGACCCCTGTTGAAGAAGCTGCGCCAGCAGAAGAAGCCGCGCCTGCTGAAGCGGCGGAAGAAGCTGCTGAGTCCCCCGAGAGTGTAGAGTTGCGCTTCACATATTACGCAGATGGTAATGAAGCCGATGTGATGCAGGGCTTGCTGGATGCCTTTATGGCTGAAAATCCTGAGATCACTGTGGTGCTGGATGTAGTGCCCTACGCCACCATTGACGAACAGCTCCCCGTTCAGGTGGAAACTGGCGAAGGTCCCGATATGGCGCGTATCACCAATTTTGGCGCTTATAGCGGCAAGCTACTCGATCTGCGTGATTATCTGGCCGATGCTGCTTTTTATGAAGCTAATTTCCCGGCCCCAATTTTGGGCGCTCTTGGCTACGGCGGCTTCCCCGATGCTTTCACTGTGACGGCTCCTTATGTCAATGCGACCTTATTCGAGCAGGCCGGTGTTAATCTGCTGGGTGAAGGCGCGACCTGGGCCGAGTGGACTGAAGCGACCAAAGCGGTTGCCGAAGCCACCGGTGTGCAGTACGCCATCTCGATTGACCGCACTGGTCACCGCTACGCGGGTCCTGCACTGAGCATGGGCGCAACCCTGATCGATGCCGATGGCAACTTCACCGTTGCAGATCTCGGTGCCTTTGCCGAGGTGTTGAACGGCTGGCATGTCGATGGTATCACCCCCGCCGAGGTCTGGCTGGTAGGCGACAGCCTGAACAACTGCATCGATTTCTTCAAGAGCGGCGACCTGGTCATGTGTATGTCCGGCTCCTGGCAGATCAACGGTTTGGCCAGCGATGTTGGCGACGCTTTCGACTGGGTTGTAGTTCCCAACCCCACGGGCGATGGCGGCTCCACGGGCGTGGCTGGCGGCTCTGCCGTGGTAGCTTTCGGGGATACCGAACATCCTGAAGCGGTTGCAAAAGTGATGGAATTCCTCGTCCAGACTGAAAACTACAGCGCTTTCTCGGCTGGTACGATGGCGCTGCCCGCACATACAGGCGCTGCCGCAGCCGGGGTTGACTTCCAGACCGACGATGCTTCCGTGTTAGGAGCGTTGGCGGCGTTCACCGCTGAGGTGCCCAAACTGACCGATGCGGCTGTAGGCCTCAACGTGCATCCCTACGCTTTCGCCTACTACCGTAACTCTGCGAATCGTATCGCACAGTACCTGACCGGCGAACTCTCTCTGGATGCCGCCATGACCCGTCTGCAACAAGATATTGACGCGGCCATCGCTGAAGCCAGGGGCGAAGCTCCCCCCGTAGTGCCCGTCGAGTTGCGCTTTACCTACTACGCCGATGGTGTTGAAGCTGATGTTATGCAGCCGATTCTGGATGCTTTCATGGCTGAAAACCCGGATGTCACCGTTGTGCTGGATGTAGTACCCTACGCTACCATTGACGAACAACTCCCCATCCAGGTAGAGACGGGTGAAGGCCCCGATTTGGCCCGCATCACCAACTTTGGCGCTTACAGCGGCAAACTGCTCGATCTTCGTGATTATCTGGCCGATGCCGCTTATTACGAAGCCAATTTCCCGGCCCCGATTTTGAGTGCGCTGGGCTATGGCGGTTTCCCCGATTCTTTCACTGTAACTGCCCCCTATGTCAATGCGACCTTGTTTGAGCAAGCTGGCGTGGATATGCTGGGTGAGGGCGCAACCTGGGCCGAATGGACCGAAGCAACCAAAGCGGTTGCCGAAGCCACCGGCGTTCAGTACGCCATCTCGATTGACCGCACCGGTCATCGCTATGCTGGCCCCGCGTTGAGTATGGGTGCCACTCTGATCGATGCCGATGGCAACTTCACCGTGACCGACTCCGGTTTCGGTGCATTTGCCGAGGTGTTGAACGGCTGGCATGTTGATGGTATCACCCCCGCCGAAGTCTGGCTGGTAGGTGATAGCCTGAACAACTGCATCGATTTCTTCAAGAGCGGCGATCTGGTTATGTGTATGTCTGGCTCCTGGCAGATCAATGGTCTGGCCAATGATGTCGGCGACGCCTTCGACTGGGCCGTAATCCCCAACCCCACGGGTGACGGTGGTTCCACGGGTGTGGCTGGCGGCTCTGCCGTTGTAGCCTTTGGCGATACCGAACACCCCGAAGCGGTTGCCCGCTTGATGGAATATCTGGTACAGGCTGATGTGTATGCTGAATTCTCGGCTGGTACGCTGGCGTTGCCCGCTCACACCGGCGCTGCCGCTGCTGGGATCGACTTCCAGACGGATAATCCTTCTGTGTTGGGTGCGTTGGCCGCCTTTACCGCCGAAGTACCCAAGCTGCAAGATGCGGCTGTAGGCCTGAATGTGCATCCTTATGCTTTTGCCTACTATCGCAACTCTGCGAATCGCATTGCTCAGTATCTAGCTGGCGAACTCACCCTTGAAGAGGCCCTCGTGAACCTCCAACAGGATATCGACGACGCTATCGCTGAAGCCGGCGGATAAACACCAATCACTACGTTTGTAAATTGTAGGGGCGCAGAATCAACCTGAATTCCAGGTTTGCTGCGCCCCTATGATATAGGAAGGGCACCTTATGACAGTTCAATCCCGCGGAAAATCAATCAAAGATATTTACGATCAGGTATCCAGCGGCATCCTTAATTTCTTTGTATCGATTTTCGATTTCATCTTTGGCACACTCCAACGCTGGATCGGGATCAAGGGTATGCCGTATGTCTTTGTGCTGCCCAACCTGCTTATTTTCGGAATTTTTATTCTTTTCCCCATGTTGCTCAACTTTGTGTATGCCTTTACGGGCGGCACTAATTTTTTCCCCGATCAGCGCCCCTGGGTGGGAACAGCCAATTTTGATCAGCTTATGACCTGTGAGAGCTTTCTGGACCCCAACACGTGCCGGGAAGATCTTTTTTGGCGAGCAATCTTCAATACAGCCGGGTATGTGGTTTTTCAGGTGGCCTTGATGGTGCTTGCTGCGCTAATCACCGCCGTTGTACTCAATCGCAAGATCAAAGCGCGTGGTTTTTTCCGTAGCGTGTATTTCTATCCCGTCTTGTTATCCCCCATCGTCGTGGCGCTGATCTGGAAGTGGATATTGCAGGAAAATGGCCTGTTCAATGGCATTCTCGTTGCCCTGGGAAGTGATAAAGCGCCCTTCCTGGTCGACGCGCAATGGGCCAGGTTCTGGGTGGTGATCATCAGCGTTTGGGCATTCATGGGCTTCTATACCCTGATTCTGTTGGCTGGCTTACAAGCCATCCCTGCCGATTTGTATGAAGCTGCCTCCATTGATGGGGCTAATAACTGGCAAACTTTTTCCAAAATCACTCTGCCCCTTTTGATGCCTTCCATGATAGTGGTGTTGGTATTATCGTTGATACGAGCTGTACAGATATTCGATGTGGTCTTTGCCTTTACCGGCGGCGGGCCGGGAACAGCGACGATGTATCTGGTTCAATATATCTACAGTAAAGGTTTTGCCAGCCCGAGCAGACAGTTTGGGTTAGCGGCAGCCGCTTCGTTGATAATGGCTGGCGTGTTGATTTTCTTGACCTTAATTCAGCAATTTGCGCAGAAGGAGGAAGCGTAGGATGGGTAAAGTATTGAGATTTCTCACTCGTACGCGTGGCACTGATAAGCTGCACATCACCGATATGCTCACTTATCTCTACCTTAGTTTGGGCGTGATCGTCATGTTCGGGCCGGTTCTATGGCTTGTGCTTTCATCCTTCAAAACTTCGGCTGAAGTGGTCAAGTTTCCGCCGCGCTTGTTGCCTTACCGCCAGGAGACAATAGCAATCGAAGGGTATGATGATCCTCTGCCGATATACCTTGTCACCCTCGATGATGGCTCGACCGCAGAACTCGCCCAGATACGCCGTATCGGTTTGGAGCGACAGTTGATTGATCCGAATAATCCCGGCGAAATTATCAAGGCTCGGCTCGAAGCGACTGAGCCAGTTGAATTTGTCTCTTTTAACTTGGATAACTATATCGAAGGCGTTGAGAGCTTCACCTTTGTACGTTATTTGCGCAACAGCGTAGTCGTGACCATCTTCGCAACCCTGCTCACGCTGCTGGTCAACAGTATGGCTGCTTTCGCTTTGAGCAAGTATCAATTCCGCGGGCGCACGACCATCTTCTTGATTATGATCAGCACCCTGATGGTGCCTCTCTCGGTCGTGCTGGTTCCGGTCTTCCTGGTGATTACCAAAGTGGGTTGGAATAACAACCTTCTGGGTGTAATTGTGCCCGGCGCAGCCACCCCGACAGGCATGTTCCTTCTGCGCCAGTATATGCTCACCATCCCCGACGAGTTGCTGGATGCCGCCCGAATCGATGGCGCCAGCGAGTGGCGTATCTACTCGCAGATCATCCTGCCCCTGGCGAAACCTGCCCTGGCGGTGCTGACCATTTTCTCGGTGATGTGGCGCTGGAATGACTTTTTGTGGCCGCTGATCGTACTCAGTCGCAGCGAGATGTTCACCTTGCAAGTGGGTCTCAACTCCTTCCAGGGAGAACTCAACGTGCAATGGCATCTCATTTTAGCCATGACAGTGTTAACTTTGCTGCCCATTACCGTTGTCTTTGCCTTCTTGCAGAAAAATATCACTACAGGTATCGCTACGACGGGTTTGAAATGAGAAAGACAACTGCTCAGGCTTACGCCTTCGCTTACTATTAAATATTGGAGTCAATATATGAAATTCTTCCTCGATAGCGCCATCACTGATGAAATCGCTTATGCTTTGGATACCTTCGATATCGACGGCGTCACCACCAACCCGCGCCATGTGCAGGTTTCCGGCAAACCCTTTATGACGGTGATCCAAGAGATCGCCAAGCTGGTCGAAGGCACCGAGAAAACCGTCTCCGTAGAAGTGAACCCGCACATCATGGATGCGGACAAAATGGTTGCCGAAGCCGAAAAGCTGGCCGCTATCTCACCCAATTTCGTGATCAAAATCCAGTGCGTGGAACCGGCTTTCAAGGCCATTTATGCCCTGGCAAAGAAAGGCATTCGCGTCAACTGCACACTAATCTTCTCGGCAATGCAAGCCTTACAAGCCATGCGCTCTGGGGCGTTCTATATCTCGCCCTTTATCGGCTGGAAAGAGGCCAATGCTGAGGACACCAGGCAATTTGTGGAGGATATCGTTCTCATCCGAGATAATTTCGGCTTCGACACCGAGATCATCGTCGCCGCGGTGCGCAACGCCCGCCAGATCGTCGATGCGGGAATAGCCGGGGCTGATATTGTCACCGCCGGGTTGCAGGTGTACCAGGATGGTTTCGATCATCCGTATACGCACAAAGGCATCCAACTGTTTTGCGACTTTTGGGATCAAACTCAATACGAATAATCAAAATTGCCACAGAGAGCACAGAGCGTGCAGAGTCTTAATTTTATTTCTCAATCTTCTCGGTGTGCTCTGTGGCAAAAAACTTTTCTAGTTGAAAGGAATCCAAACCTATGGCCGGTGGTAAGGAACTCAAACCTAGAGCCTTTTCCCTCGACCCTCGCTTCAGCTACTTAGCCAAAGAGGATCGCTATCTATTTGCTAAGGAGGAACCAAAATATAAGTTTAATGTGATCGGATGCGGATTAAACGGCAATGAGCATATTCACGTTACCCTGCTCGAAGGGCGCGCCACAATCCACGGCGTTTTTGACAAGAACCCAGGCTCAATTGAATTAGCCAAACGCTCCTTTGCCAGTTTCAGCACGGGGCAGGAATTGGTCATCTACGATTCGCTGGAATCCGCCTGCAATGACCCCGCCGCCGATGCGCTAATTATCGCCACACCCAATTACACACATCTGGAAGTATTACAAGTAGCCATACAGTCAGGAAAACATATCTTCCTTGAGAAACCCATGGCGACCACACTGGAAGATGCCCATCAAATTCTGCAGCTTGCCCGGGAGTACCCCGCCACCTTACAAATTGGGCTGCAATATCGCTACAAATCTATGTACACTGAGGCCATCCACGAAGCCTTCGAGCGAAAATCTCTTGGAGAAATCAAGATGGTCAACATCGTTGAACACCGCTTCCCTTTCCTCGACAAAGTAAATCAGTGGAATAAATTCTCCAAATACTCCGGCGGCACGCTGGTGGAGAAATGCTGCCACTATTTCGACTTATTGAATATGTTCGCCCAGGCTAAACCAGTTAGTGTATTTGCCACCGGTAATATGGCCGTAAATTTCAAAGATTTTGAGTACGACGGCGAAAAGTCCGACATCATTGACAATGCAGTTGTGAGCGTGGTCTATGAGAACGGCATCCGGGGCAGCTTCAATCTGTGCATGTTTGCCCCCATGTTCTACGAAGAAATCACGCTGTGCGGCGATGAAGGCTATCTAAAAGCCTACGAAATAGAAGACTTCTTGCCGGTTCCCCGCCCAAAGATATATCTGGAAGTTCTGCGCGGTGAAGCACAGCCATCGCGGTTCTGCAATCCTTGTTACCCGCCATATATCGAAGAAAGCGGCCACAACGGCGCGACATTTTACGAACATGTCAACTTTATCGACAACATCGAAGGCAAACCGACCAATGCAGCCACAGTAGAAGAAGGCTTTTGGTCAGTAGTCGTCGGAGTTGCAGCCGAGCAATCGGTCAGGACAGGAAAAGTTGTACTGATAGACGAACTCTTAAAATAGAGGAGAAAATAACCATGAAAAAAGGAATTTTATTACACAAAGCCGATGATGATGTCGGCGTCACCGCCATGGACTTGAAGGCTGGTGAAGTCATTCAAGCAGTGACCCTGGAAGGGGAGACTGTAACCGAAATCACTTTGGTGGATGATGTTCCCCTGTCGCATAAAGTTGCCATGCGGGATATGGAACAACAGAAACACGTAACCGAATATGGCGCTCCAATTGGGTATGCCAGCCAGTCCATTTCTGCGGGCGCCCATGTCCATACCCATAACTTGAAAAGCTTACGCTGGAGCGGGAAAAACCAGATTGTTGAGCATCATAAGGAGTGAATACAATGACGAACTATACTGATATCCCTTTGACTGGTTATCGCCGCGACAATGGTCGTGTAGGTATCCGCAATCATGTCTTGATCATTTCGGTAGACGACATCTCTAATGCCGCTGTCGAGGGTGTTGCCAGCCTGATCCGCGGCACCTATGCTCTATCTCATCCTTATGGCCGCTTGCAATTTGGCGAAGACCTCGACTTGACCTTCAACACGTTGATCGGCTCTGGAAAAAATCCCAATGTCGCCGCGGCGATCGTGATCGGGATCGAGCCTAATTGGACCAATCATATAGTTGAGAAAATTGCCGAAACTGGTAAGCCCGTGGCAGGATTTAGCATCGAACGCACCGGTGATCTCCTGACCATCGCCAAGGCTGCCCGCAAGGCAAAAGAATTTGTCCACTATGCCACAGAATTGCCACGCGTACCGGTGGATTGGAGCGATATCTGGGTTTCGACTAAGTGCGGCGAATCCGATACCACCAGTGGACTGGCTTCCAATCCTACGGTAGGGCGCGTCTTTGACCGCCTCGAGAAAGAGGGCAACACGCTCATTTTTGGTGAGACCACCGAAGTCACCGGGGCAGAAGACATCATCATGAAGCAGTGCATCAGCCCCGAGGTTGCCAATCAGTTCAAGGCCGCCTTTGATAATTATCAAGATTTGGTGCAATCTCAAGGTGTCAACTTGATGGGATCCCAGCCCACAGAAGGCAATATCCGCGGCGGTCTTACGACCATCGAAGAGAAAGCTTTTGGAAATATTGAAAAGATGGGCAAGTGCAAGGTGGTAGGTTACCTTGACCAGGCAGAAGAACCCCAAAAACCTGGTCTGCACTTCATGGATTCATCTAGTGCCGCCGCTGAAATGGTCACGTTGTGCTGTGCAGCGGGTGCAGCACTGCATCTCTTTACTACCGGACAGGGCAATATCGTAGGCAACCCCGTGCTGCCGGTTGTCAAATTGTCCGGCAACCCGTTGACCGTTGAGACCATGTCTGAGCATATTGATGTGGACGTCACCGGCCTATTGCGGTTTGAGTACAATTTGGATGGCGCTGCTGACCGCACCATGGAAATGATGGCCCGCACCATCAATGGCCGTCTGACCAGTGCAGAGGCATTAAGGCATGAAGAATTCGTGCTGACCAAGTTGTATCGCAGCGCATAGGATAAAAATATCAGGTAGACAAGGTAGACGGGTATGACAACCTTACCTGTCTACCTTGTCTACTTTGTTTATATCGTTCCGCAATGGAAATTAGTATCCCCTACGGGCACACGTTTTTAACGGTAGTCATACCCGATCATATCCGGGCCGACATCATCGAACCGCCAAATATCTCCGCGGCAGATGACCCGCTTTCTGTAGTTCAGTCTGCTTTAGACGATTTGCTTGGGGATGTGGATTGGGCAAAGTTTGCTGGATCAAAATCGGTAGCAATTGCCATCAATGATAAAACCCGTCCGGTTCCGCATAAGTATCTCCTTCCGCCGTTGATGGGATGGCTAGAGCGGCTGGGTATTCCTGATGATGCGATCACATTTTATATTGCCGTGGGGACTCATCTTCCCATGACAATAGATGAATTTCCAAGTGTTTTGCCGGCATCCATCTTGCGACGGTATCAGATTAATTCTCACGATTCTGAAGATGATAAAAACCTGATTTATCTGGGTGAGACATCTCACGGAACACCGGTTAGGACAAATAAAGGGTACTTCCAATCGGATTTAAAAATCGTTGTCGGGAACATCGAACCGCACCAGTTTGTTGGTTTTTCTGGCGGCGCTAAAACTGCGGCTATCGGGCTTTCGGGGATCGAAACCATCAACCGCAACCATGCATTGATGGCTCACCCTGCTTCACAACTGGGCGAGTACGAAACTAACCCGGCACGTCAGGATGTGGAAGAGATCGGGCAAATGGTGGGCGTACACCTGGCATTGAATGCCATTCTCAGCCAGGACAAGCAGATCGTACATGCACTTGCAGGTGACCCGGGCGCAGTGATGCAGGCGGGCATACCTTTATCGCGGCAAATATGTCAGATAGCGGTACCGGGCAAATATGGTTTGACGATTTCATCTCCCGGCGGGTACCCCAAAGATATCAACATTTATCAGGCTCAAAAAGGATTAGCGCATGCCGGGCGAGTTACGAGACCCGGAGGATCAATTATTCTAATAGCTGCATGCACCGAAGGTTCGGGCAGCCCACATTATGAAGAATGGATGTCGGACAAGAAATCCTACGAAGAAGTTATTCGGCAGTTCCAAATTGAAGGATTTCGAATCGGCCCTCACAAAGCTTTTCAAATAGCGCGTGATGCCTCGAAATTCCACCTCAAGTTATTCTCCGAACTTGAGGAAAACCTGGCACGGGCGCTACTGCTCAACCCGGTCAAAGATTTGCAATCCGCTGTGGACAATGCCCTGGTGGAATTGCAGTCTGATGAGCGTATCAGTTTTCTGCCCCATGCCGCTTCCACAATACCGTATCAAGATAATATGAGAGGCACTTTATGATCTACGGAACGACAGCCAGAGTTTTAAGAGTAGATTTAACCGCAGGTTCCTGGGAAATAGAGACCCTTTCTGAAGAATTTTACCGGCTGTATCCTGGCGGCAAAGCCCTGGCCGGTTACATCTTGCTGAATGAGATGTTGCCAAACACTGACCCGCTTTCGCCGGAGAACATCCTCGTAATGGCCAATGGATTGTTAACGGGAGCCCCAGTCTCGACGGCCACCCGCTATATCGTTTCGGCTCGTTCGCCCCTAACCAATGCATACGGCGAATCAGAAGCCGGTGGATTTTGGGGACCCGAACTCAAGATGGCCGGATTCGAGGCTATTGTGGTTAAAGGCAAAGCTCCAGAACCGACCTTCTTGTGGGTACAGGATGGTGAAGTTGAGATTCGTCCCGCGCACCATCTCTGGGGGCGGAAAACTGCTGAAGTTCAGGAAGCCATCCGAACTGAATTAGGGGACCAGAAAATCCGCGTTTTACAGATCGGTCCGGCGGGTGAGAATCTGGTGCGCTTTGCGGGGATCACCAATGACTTAAGGCATTTCAACGGACGCAACGGTATGGGCGCGGTGATGGGGTCTAAAAATCTGCGCGCTGTGGCTGTGCGAGGTAACACTCGTTATCAGAAGTTGGCGCGTGACCCCAAAGCGTTGAAGTCCTTGGGGCGCGAGCTTGCCAATCGGGTCAAGGAGAACCCCCAAACCTGGAGCCTGCAAGACGCTGGCACGCCCGTTCTGGTCGAACCCCTCAACACAGCCGGCATGTTACCTACCCGCAATTTCCTGCAAGGCGCGTTTGAGAATGTGGATGACATCAAGTGGGAAGTGTATGAGAGTGAATTGCTCACCGCCCGGCGGAGCTGCTATGCCTGCGCCATCCGCTGTAAACGTGAAGTGCGGGTCGATGGGGAACCCTCTGCGTACGGCGGGCCGGAATACGAGACGCTTGGGGCACTCGGCCCAAATTGCGGGGTGGGTGATATTCACGCCATCGCCAAGGCTAATGAACTTTGCAACGCTTATATGCTTGACACAATTTCCACCGGCATGACGATTTCTTTTGCTATGGAATGTTTCGAACACGGATTGCTGACTCTGGATGATACAGATGGTCTGGATTTGCATTTTGGCAATGTTGAAGCCATGCTAACCATGATCAAGTGGATTGCCTCGCGAAAAGGGCTGGGTGATTTACTAGCCGAAGGTGTGCGGCTTGCCGCCGAAAAGATCGGTGGTGACGCCCATTACTTTGCCATCCATGTTAAAGGGCAAGAGCTGCCCATGCACGAGCCGCGCGGCAAATACAACGTCGGGATGGGCTATGCCATCTCAGAGATTGGTGCAGACCATTTGGTGGTGGCTCACGATGGGATGCTTGCCAATGCAGATGGGATTCCCTTCAAAAATGCCCGCCCCCTGGGTATCACTGAAGCGCAGCTGCCCCGCAGCCTGAATGACGAAAAAATGCGCCAGTTTTACGTCTTGGAGAAAGTGACCAGCATGGAAAAAGTGATCGGTTATTGTTTCTTCGGTCCGGCGCCGCGTTCGTATATTCGCATGGAAGAAGTTGTCGCTTCGGTCAATGCTGCCACAGATTGGAACTTGACTCTCGATGACCTGCTGGAGATCGGAGAACGCGCCACCAATCTGGCACGCGTTTTCAACGCCCGTGAAGGTTTCTCTCGTAAGGATGATACCTTGCCTGAAAGACTTTTTTCACCACTGGAAAATGGCGCTTTGAAGGGTGAAGTTTTCCCCCGGGATGAATTTGAATCCGCCCTTACCGTGCTCTACAACCTGAAAGGATGGGATCTGGAAACTGGTACACCCACCCGTGAGCGCCTGGAAACCTTGTCCCTGAGCTGGGTTGCCGATCTATTGGAATGATATGCAGATATACCTCGGCGGACACCTGAATTTCTATCACTCCCGGAAAGAAAACTGGCTGGAGGTTAAGCTTGAGCAGCCAACGCTGCTGAAAGATATTATCGATGGTTTGGACATCCCCTTGGGTGAAGTGTATTTAGTAGTTGTCAACGATGAAATTGCGGATTTACAGGAAACAATCATTGCAGAACAGGATGAAGTTAAACTGTTTTCAGCTGTTGGCGGCGGATAAAGGAATAAAAATTAAATGATATCGACAAACTCAACGCGAAAAATGAGCAATTGGGAAAAGAACCTCTTGGGCGTTACAGTTAGCGAGCTTCCCAAATTGATTCCCGGCCTGTTGGCTGCTGTTGCACTCACCTGGCTGAGTTTTTGGCTTAGTGATCTGATCGGTGTACGGTTGATGGGCTTCAAGAAAAGCCCGATTTCTCCGGTGTTGTTGGCAATTGTATTGGGGCTGGCTGTCGGTGCAGTGGTTCCTTCCTCGAAACCCTTGAGTCCTGGTTTGCATTTTACGATCAAAAAGATTTTGCGCCTGGGAATTATTTTGTTAGGTATCCGTCTGACAATTTTTGATGTCTTTAAGTTGGGCACTTTTGGAGTGCCGATTGTCGGGCTGTGTATTCTGGGCGGATTATTCATCACGACTCGTATCAACAGCCTTTTACGTCTTCCGAAGCGTCTCGGCACGCTGATTGCTGTGGGCACTTCCATCTGTGGGGTGACTGCCATCGTGGCGGCTAGTCCGGCCATCGATGCCGAAGAAGATGAAGCTGCCTATGCAGTGGCGGTAATCACCATTTTTGGATTGTTCGCTACTCTGGTATATCCCTACCTGGCACACGCCATTTTTGCGGGAGAAGCCGTCAAAGTGGGGTTGTTCCTGGGAACAGCAGTCCACGAGACAGCTCAGGTGGTCGGGGCAGCCAAAATTTATGCGGATATTTTTTCCCAATCGTTGGCACTCGATGTGGCGACGATTGCCAAATTAGTGCGCAACGTTTTTATGGCGGTGGTGATCCCCTTTATGGCTTATTCTTATGCTCAAGAGGCGCGCGGCAGCGGAGAATTCAAAGGGCAAAAGACCAGCTTTGTTCAATTATTTCCGATTTTTATACTAGGCTTTTTGTTGATGGCTGTGCTACGCTCGATTGGTGATGCCGGGATTAATGCGGGGGGGGACGCCTTTGGATTGTGGCCCGACGAAACCTGGCGCGCGATTATCTCTCTAGTCAAAAAGTGGGCTGAAATTTTCCTGGTAGCAGCACTGGCAGGGGTGGGGTTAAGCACAAAATTCCAATCTTTAAAACGACTGGGTATCAAGCCCTTCTTGGTGGGATTGGCAGCAGCTTTATCTGTAGGTGTTGTCAGTTTCGTAGCTATCACACTGTTGGGACAATGGGTTACAATTTAAATCAATAGCTGTGCTATCACTTTGCGGATGTTGCTGCGGTTTTGAAGGGATGTTGCCCTATGAGTCTGGCTTTGGCCGGACAGCCCTCCGGGAGGGTATCGTTATCACCAAAGCAGTAGGGAAGAAGAGTGAAAGATAGTATTACCTGTCCCGATCGCCAGCATAAAGATGTGCCCATCCGCGAATCTTGTGGGGAGGCCGACCACGAAGACCACTATCCTGACAAAATACTGTATTAGCAAAGTTATTTGGAAAGATTTGGGTATGAAGATGGTGATGGTGCTCTCCATGGTACTGTCAGCAAGTAAGCACCATACTACTGCAAAAAAGAGATTGTACATCCCTTCTAGATACCCAAGGCTACTTAGCTCATCCACGGGGTTTTAGATTGATTCTCGGTTGGTTTTGCCAGCAGGCCAACCAAATCCTGAGTTTGCAAGCGAATAAGGGATCGAAGCGCAGAAAAACACCATGTTTCTGATAAATTTAAAGGGGGAATGATAATGTGCAATTGATATTGACTCCTTACACGGGGAGAAGTACAATAATTCCAGTTTGAACTTGAGAGCAAAGAAGCCCTTTTAAATGAAAAAAGCTGCACAAGTGGTGCAGCACGCACTTAGGTTGTCCTAAAAGCGTGTCCCTGGGGTTCTGTCTACCCTGAATTACTTCGGGTGTTGACCACCCCCGTCGGGACCGCAGATAGACAAACAGCATTCAGACGCATATGTTAGATGCAGTTTGTTTATGAATGAGCATTCACTTGCCCGAGTGGATGCTCAATTTTTTTAATCCAGTATGCGTTCACCTGGTTTCTTGCCTGGTGACTCATTCTGCGCTTACTAGAATTATAGTCACGTTATTTCGATCTCGCGCCAATTCTACACCATTAGATTGTGTGCGTCAAATTATATATCGCTAAAACACGCCAGTAAACTGTCCTTTTGTTCCTTCCTCCCAACCCGACTCTTGCGAAGCCATCCGAAAGATGTGTAGGAATTCTGTGGTGGGTTTGAACCTTGTGATTTTTCCGGTTTCCAGATCGAAGTGTACCGTTTCGAAGATGAGATGGGCGATTTCTGCTCTTTCTGCTTCGGTAGCCTCTTGAAGATAGGGTTCCAAGTTCTCTAGCTGCAACCCCTGCTCCATCAAGGTAGCGCTATCGGGGATGATTAATCCTTCCAGTTTTGCCAGCAGCGAATCACGTTTGCGTTCATATTCCTTATCGTCAACCAGGCCATCCTGGTAGGTACGCACCAAACGCCGTAATTGCTCTTGAGTGTGCTGGCGTTTTTTTTCGATGTGGTTCGTCTCGTCAAAATCGACGGCCATCTGTTCGATTTCCTTTTGCCAGTTCTGGGGCAAGCGCAGCTTCGTTAGTATGTCCAGCACCTGGGGGTCGGCGTGATCCATGCGGATGGACGTGCCAGCGTGTTCGCATACCAATCCTCGGTCACGGGAAGCTTCTCGATAGTAATAAAACGATCTCGTAGATTGCATCCGGAGATGGCGTCCGCAACGATCACAGCGGATGATGCGTTGCAGCAAATAATGCCGCTTTGGCTTCGAACTGTAGCTCTTGCTGCGTCGAGAGCGTTTATTGCGGACAGATAAGCACTTGTTGAAAAGGTCTTTGTCGATAATCGCTTCGTGTTTCCCTGGCCATTTCTCGTCCTTGTAGGACACGACACCACAATAGAAATCGTTTTGCAAGAATTCGCGGACAGCGTCTTTGCTCCAGCGTCTCCCTCGCCGGGTTTTGAATCCTTTTTGATTCAGATAGTCAGCAATTTGTCGATTGCTGTATTCGCCAGTGGAATATAGTTCGAAAGCGCCATGGATTGCCTCGGCTTCGTCTGGGACGAGTTCTGCGGGTTTACTGCTCTCCCCGGACTTGTAGCCGAAGGATAAGCTTCCATTATGCAGCCCTTTTCGTACGCGTTCCTTTTTTCCCTTGGCTGTTTCTGCAGACAGGTTTTCAAGATACCATTGGGCAAAGACTGCCATCATGTGAAAGAACATTCTCCCCATGGGCGTTGAATAGTCGAACTCTTCGGTTACAGAGGCGAGTGTAACATCGTGGTCATTTAGAAAGCGAAAGTTTTTCAGCGTGCTATCGATATTGCGAGAAAAGCGGTCCAATTTATGGATCAGCACAACTTTGAACTTGCCTTGACGCGCACCTTCTAGCATATTTTGAAAACCGGGGCGCTTGTCATTTTTCCCTGAATAACCTGGGTCTTCGATCACTTCGACCACCGTCCACTCTCTGTGGTCAGCAAACTTGCGACAAGCATTCTGCTGGGCACTCAGCGAGAGACCTTTTTCGGCCTGCTCATCGGTTGAAACTCTGGTGTAGATAGCCACAGGCGTATTGGGCCCGTATTCTTTGTTTGCTGACCCTCCATCCATCAATGGGCGAGGGCGGCTGCGGTTCTTTTGTCGCTTTCGAGAACTGGTTATGCCAATCGGACCTTGTTTTTCTGTCATCGGAATACTACCTCTTGTCACCTATCATTCGTTTGTCGAGACCGCACAAAGACGAATTGTAGCACTACTTCCCAGTGCCGCGAACACTGGGAAGGTTTTTGTGGCTTAGTTTTGGTTATTTTTCTCGGTTTTTTCAGGCTTTCGGATGCGAAGGCGGATCCTCGCTAACAGCTCCAATAGCGCTCTAACCCGAGGGGTGAGTTTCTTGACATCTTTGTCTTTCGTCATGGGTACTATCTCCTTATGAGTAAGTACCCGACCGGTCGGGATGTTTGACAAAAGCCCAGGGCTGTGCCATATTTGGCGTGTTTTGTTTGCAAACATGAAATCAGCTAGCCAAGGCTTTAGCATAGCATTTGCGAGTTGACAGGACTACCCCAAAAGTTGACAGGTTTTATGCCACGAACGCAAGAACCGCACATCGTCCCTTCAAAGATACTCTTTGGTGCTCGGCTTTCTTATGTGCTGGCTCAAATGGGGATCAAGCAAGTGGAATTGAGACAGAGATT
>JADHXE010000063.1 GCA_016783125.1 Anaerolineales bacterium | reverse complement strand
CTCGCCCCTACGCACACCCTTTTTCCGGTTCTCTCCTATTGGACAGTTACAAATTAAATTCGTTGGTTCATTCTAGCACAATTCCATATCCATAAAAGGAGCAAAGAATGCGCAAGAAAGCGATCTTGATCACCGGTGCGGCGGGGGAGATAGGCCACGCATTGATTGAAGCGTTATCTAAAAATGGGAAAACCCCGCTGCTGACCCTTGACCTGGAGCCCCTGCCTGAAGATATCCGGGATTTGACCACCCATTGGGAAGCGGACATCCTCGATCAAAAGCTGTTGGATCGGCTGGTCAGTGAATACGAGTTCGATGCGATCTATCATCTGGCAGCCCTGCTCTCAACGAGGGGAGAATTTTCGCCAAGTGCGGCTCATCAGGTCAATGTCAACGGCACGATGGGGTTGCTGCGTTTAGCGGCTGAACAATCAGAGTGGCGGCAGAAATCTGTGCAGTTCATCTTCCCTAGCTCGATTGCCGTTTATGGGTTGCCTGATCTGGAAACCAAGACCCAGTATGCGCGCACCCGTGAGTGGGAGTGGAATTATCCCCGCACGATGTATGGCGCGAATAAATTGTATTGCGAGTTGTTGGGGATTTATTTCAGCGAGTACTATCGTCAATTGGCTGCTGAACAGCCGGTGATGGTCGATTTTCGCGCTATTCGTTTCCCTGGATTGATCAGCGCCTTTACCGTTCCCAGCGGCGGTACCAGTGACTACGGCCCGGAGATGTTACATGCCGCCGCCAAAGGCGAACCTTATGCCTGCTTCGTGCGCCCCGATGTGCGCATCCCCTTCATGGCCATGCCGGATGCCGTCAAAGCCCTTTTAGATTTGGCCGCAGCCCCGGCGGAGGCGATAAGTCAACGGGTGTATAATGTGACCAGTTTCAGCCTCTCGGCGGAGGAATTCAAAGGCTGGGTGTTGAAGTCCTTCCCCGATGCTGAGGTTACCCATGAGCCCGATCTCAAACGCCAGACTATCGTTGATAGTTGGGCGGCTGATATGGACGATAGCGCAGCCCGCCGTGATTGGGGCTGGGAACCCGATTATGATGTGCAGCGCGCTTTCGAGGAATACCTGGTGCCCAATATCACGAAACGGTATCAGTGATTTCGGTGAGCGTGAAGCGTAGAGCGCGATTAGTCGCTCCACACTCCCCGCTCCCCGCTCTACGCTCCACGAATATTCATGTCCCTCCCCAACAACGCCCCCGGCCCTATCGTCCTTTTTGGCTCAGGTGAAACTTCTCCAAGCGGCAGAAAAATCTTCAGTTACATTCTAAACCGCCTGCCCTTTTCACCGGATGTGGTCTTGCTCGAAACCCCGGCAGGATTCGAACCCAACTCGCCACAAGTGGTTGGGAAAGTAGCCGATTTTCTCACCCGTCACTTGCAGAATCGGAAACCGCGTCCACAGGTTGTGGCCGCACGAAAACGCGCCACAGCCTTCAGCCCTGATGACCCCGAAATCGCTGGCCCTATCCTGTCCGCCGACTTGATTTTCTTAGGGCCGGGCAGCCCAACCTACGCGGTGCGGCAACTGCGGGGCAGCCTCACCTGGCAGTATCTGGTCGCCCGTCATCGTCTGGGGGCGGGCCTGGCTCTGGCAAGTGCCGCGGTCATAGCGGTTGGTTCGCATGCTTTGCCGGTGTATGAAATCTATAAGGTTGGGCAAGATTTGCATTGGACGCCGGGGCTGGATCTCTTTGCGCCCTTTGGTCTATCCCTGGTTTTCATACCCCACTGGAACAACAATGATGGCGGCGCAGAGCTTGATACCAGTCGCTGCTACATGGGTCGAGAGCGGTTCGATACTCTGCTGGAAATGCTCTCCCCGGGGCAGGTAGTGGTGGGCATCGATGAGCGCACAGGCTTGGCCCTCGACCTGGAAAAGGGAATCTGTGAGGTGGTCGGCGCCGGACGGGTTGTGATAATCCGAGATGATAGACGCAGGGTGATGAAAGGGCTATTTTCGATAGAGGAACTAGGCGATTTTAGGATGCCTGATCCTCGGGATGGGATTCCCCCAGATGTCTGGCAGGCAGCCCTGGGGGCGAAACGGACTCCCCCTGGGGTGGCAGCCGAACCCCCGGGGGATATACTATCCCTGGTGGAGCAGCGTCAGACAGCCCGAGCAACCAAAAACTGGTCTGCCGCCGATGAGTTGCGCCTCAAAATCGAAGACGCAGGCTGGCAGGTACAAGATACGCCAGAAGGGCCGCTGGTCAGTAAACTGTAGACAGTAAACAGTGGACAGTCGTTAGCCGTCAGTGGACGGTGGTGCGCGGTCGGCTAGAGATGAAGCACTCTAAGCCCCAGGTGCTGCTTGAAGGGATCGAAATCGCGGTCGTTGTGCAGTAATTCTAGATTATTCTCAATGCAATAGGTCGCGATCAAGCAGTCAATGGTTTTTCGAACCGTGATCCCTTTTGAACGCAATAAACGATAGTTGCCGGCACTCTGGATAGCGATTTTCCTCCCAAGCATTTCGACAACTAGAAACTTGAGCAGCGCATCTCTCGCCGTTTCAAAATCTCTCTCCTGGCGAAACCCTTGCAGAACTTCCGCCAGGATCAGGTCCCCAACGAGAATCAAAGATTCACCTAAAACTTCGTTTAGATAATCTGTTTCGGGCGTGATATTCCCGTTGAAGAAATCAATCCAGACAGAAGAGTCAACCAGTAACGACAAAACGCCCCTCCCGCATTTCGTCCAGGTCACCTTCCCATTTCAGCTTGCCGCGCAGGTTTCGAACGCTCTTTTGTTCGTGCAAGCGAATCAATACATGCAGAGCCTCATCGACAACGGCGCGCTTTGTTTTTAGCCCAGTGAGTTCTCTAGCGCGATTGATTAAGTTTTCATCTAATACGATATTTGTGCGCATGTTTTTTACTCCTGGTATCATCTCAATAATTCGGGGGAGAGAAGTCGAACTTTTCCAAAACCCAGGTGAACTGGCGCAGAATTTTCGAAAAAGTTCGACTTTTCCCCTGTTTTTTGAGAAGATATCCTTTTAGATGTGTATAATATAGCATATTTATGTGTATGGAGCAATGGCCGCTAAATGCGCAGAACGGTATAATATTATGCATTCATCATTCAGCGTTCATCATTCACAAAGGAGCTCACATGTCATCGAAACCAACCGTTGGTTATATCGGTCTGGGTATCATGGGGAAATCCATGGCCCACAATATCCTCAAAGCTGGATTTCCCCTGGTCGTACACAATCGCGGCCGCGGAGCAGTCGAAGAACTGGTTGCTGAAGGAGCCAACGAAGCTTTTTCGCCCGCCGAAGTCGCCTCGCAAGTCGATGTGGTTTTCACCAACCTACCCGACTCCCCCGATGTAGAACTGGTCGCCCTCGGCTCCGGCGGTATCATCGAAGGCGCTCGTGAAGGCCTGATCTTTGTAGATAACTCCACCATCAAACCTGCCACCGCCCGCTTGATTGCTGAAAAACTGACTGCAAAGGGTGTTCTCGCTTTGGATTGCCCCGTTAGCGGTGGGGATATTGGGGCCCAAAAAGGGACTCTGGCCATCATGGTTGGCGGCCCGGAAGAAGCCCTTGAGAAGGTCATGCCCATCTTCAATGTAATTGGCAAGACGATCACTCACGTTGGCGAAAGCGGCGCGGGACAGATCGCCAAAGCCGCCAACCAGGTCATGGTGGCTGCCCAAATGGTGGCCATGGGTGAGTTGATGATCCTGGCAAAGAAAGCCGGCACTGACCCCGAAAAGGTGGTCGCGGCCATTCAAGGCGGCGCGGCCCAGTGCTGGTCCCTCGATGTCAAGCCCGAACGACTCTTCGCCGGGAATCGTCAGCCTGGTTTTAAAGCTTTTATGCAGGCCAAAGACCTGGGCATCGTCATGGACACGGCCCGCGAGTATGGCGTCCCTATACCCGCGGCCGCTGTGCACACCCAACTCTTCGATGCGATGTTGCAGATGGGTATGGCCGAACTGGATAATTCAGCGGTCATCGGCGTGCTCGAATCCCTGGCGGGTACGGGGTTATTAGATGAATAGTTCGGGGAGCGGAGAGCGTGGAGCGTGGAGCGGAGAGCGTGAAGCGCTTTTTCGCTCGACGCTACCCGCTCCACGCTCCTCCCTTGCCACATGCACACATGCAAACCTGCAACTTGTAAACCTGCAACTTTTTCCCCCCCTCTGCGTAAGTTGGACTAGATGAAAATGATCGCAGGAGCGAAATGTGAATGACAATGAAGCGATATGGCTCGCCCGAGCGCGAGCTGGCGACGATGATGCCTTTACACATATCGTAGAAGCTTATCAAAAACCGGTATTCAGTCTGTGCTACCGCATGTTGGGCAATGCTGGCGATGCCGAGGACGCCGCGCAAGAGGCATTTTTGCGGGCTTATCGACACTTGAATCGCTACGACCCCAATCGCTCTTTTGCAACCTGGTTGCTTTCGATTGCCTCGCATTACTGTATCGACCGCTTGAGAAAAAAGCGCTTGCCTTCTTTCTCGATAGATAACGAAGCTCATGACTGGTGGCAGCCTCCAGACCCTGGCCCAACACCTGAAGCGGTCATGGTAATGGATGAGAAGCAGTTGCGCGTGCGCGAGCTACTCGATGTGCTGGCTCCCAAAGATCGCGCTGCGGTGGTCTTACATTACTGGTACGATTACTCCTATGAAGAGATCGCTGAATCGCTGGCGCTCAGCGAAAGTGCTGTCAAGAGCCGCCTTTACCGGGCACGCAGGGCGCTTGCTGAAAGTTGGCAAACACAGGAATCGCAAATGGAAATGCTTGAACCCAACAATGCGGAGAGGACTCCCTATGAAACACCAGCCTTTTGAAAACTGGCTCCTTTTCGATGAAACTCTGATCCCTGATCAGGCTCAAGCCCTTGATGAGCATCTTCAGGTCTGTGAGCACTGTCAGACATTACGCCAATCCTGGGGTGGTGTTGCAGGCCTCTTCCGGGAAAGCCCCGATCTCGATCCAGCCTCTGGTTTTGCTGATCGCTGGCAGGCGCGCCTCAAGCAAGACCATCAAGGCGTACTGGCTTCGCGCCACCGCTGGCAATCTTGGATTACGCTAATTTTAATCGCCAATGCTGTGTCTATATTGGGCGTATTGCTTGGGATGACGGTCTTCAACACCTTTGATTCTCTCACAGAACTATTACTGGTTTGGGTTTATCGCCTCACATCACTCCTGACGGTCATCAATATATTCCAAAATCTCCTCGCTATAATGATCCGCACCATACCGGGGCTGCTGCCCCCCAGCGGATGGGCTATCCTGGCAGCGATCATCAGTGCTGGCAGTCTGGTCTGGGTGTTATCCATAGCCAGGTTGGCGAGGATGCCTGGGAGGGCATAACTCATGAAATATCTAAAACTACTAACCTATCTATTTGTCATCGCTGCGTTGCTCTGGCCCGGCACTGCTTTCGCCAGGGACCTCTTGGATGACAAAGTTGTCTTTGGCGGCACATACACGCTCACCGAAGGCGAAACTCTAAACGGGAATCTGGTTGTCTTTGGCGGGGCAGTTACCCTGGAAACAGACAGCACCGTCAATGGCGATGTTGTTCTGATGGGCGGCATCGTCGACAGCCAGGGAACCATCAACGGCAATATGGTCGGCATCGGCGGTGTGCTCCAATTGGGCGAAGCCGCGGTTGTGAATGGCGATCTGGTCACAATCGGAGCCGCCCTTCAACGCGAAGCGGGCGCAGAGATCAGTGGCGATGTGATCCAGGGATTGAGCTTCCCGTATCAGTTCAATATCCCCTCCGTGATGCAGTTCGAAAATGTGCAGCCCCCGGTCATCGATGTCAGTCCAAACCTGGCTCTGGAGGTGGTCTGGTTCACCTTCCGCATGTTCATCTGGGCGGCTTTGGCGGTACTGCTGGTGATCTTCTTCTATGCACAAACAGATCGGGTGGCGCGGGCCGCCCTGGATCAACCGCTAATCACGGGGGGGGCGGGCTTTCTGACGGCCTTGTTAGCTCCCCTGGCGTTGCTTGCCCTGGCAATCACTCTTATCCTGATCCCGGTGGCCTTCGTGGCTGTGGTGCTCTTGGGGATTGCCTGGCTCCTGGGCTGGGTTGCGCTAGGGTTGGAGGTAGGCCGCCGCATCGCCAAGATGCTGGATCAAGAGTGGGCGCCTGCCATCGCCGCTGGTGTGGGCACACTGATTCTATACTTTGTATTAGCCGGATTTGATCAACTGGTCCCCTGCGTGGGCTGGCTGCCTCGCGCCCTGGTCGGTATGTGGGGATTGGGGGCGGTGTTGATGACATATTTCGGCACCCGGGATTATCTTGCCCCCTCAAACGTGGTCGAAGCCCCGCGGGTGATCGAAGTCATTGATGATGGGCAACCAGAACCCGAACCTGTCGCTGAAGCGGACGAGGATGCCCTGCCCGAGGATGGCCTTGCCTCCGAAGATGATGCTCCTGAAGAAGAGTAAACAGCTCATTCGTTGATCACTCTCCTCCGGGAGGGTTTAGGTGACTGTCATCTCTAACGGTGACAGTCACCTGCAATTAAGGCGTCATCAAGAATCCCAAACACAAACAGACTTGCCCTAAATGATAGCTGGACATCACCCGCAGGTCGCGATATTTCAGGGGTTCTACGAAGCGGTCCCAGGCAATCCAGGTGTCGGAGATGGAGAAGAGCAGCGCTCCCGCGCTCAACAGCAGGGCGCGGTAGTTTTCCCAGCCGTTGCTCACCAGGGTCAGCAAGGCAAGGATGACCATCACCGAGATCACGGTTGTATAGAGCAGCGCGGGTATCTTCATGCGTGTCTCTCCGGAGCTTTCCAATCCGGCTGCGACCCGGCGGTATATTTGTACGCTGGTCATCCCGACCATCAGGACGACGATCAGGCTGGCCAGGTTGAGGGGTGGCAATGCAATGCTGAGGGCGAAAATATAGGCCATGTGGGCCAACAGGAAGGCTATCAGCCCTGGCAGAAAGAGATTTCCCGGCAGCATCAAAAATATATCCCCGGCCAGGGAGAAGAGCAGCGCAAAGATTAGCCAGTTGATATTCCCATGGACGACCAGGCCGGGCCGCAACCGCCATACGTAGGCCAGCAGGGCCAGCATTGCGGCCGGTTTGGCGATATATTCCAGCCATTTCCATTTAATAACTATCGCGGCCCAGTTGAGTGCAGCAAAGCCCAGAGCTATTTTGATGAACAAGTATTTCATTGATGCCTTTCTTTTGTTCCTTGGTATTATCTCAATATTTCGGGGTAATACGAACACGGTTCCTGATAGGGGTGGTCCCAGGTTTTTGTCATATACCAAGGAACTGTGTTCGTGTCCGCTTTTTTGAAAGAGTTGGGAGACTTCCGAAGTCTTACAAACACATCCCCAATTCTGTCGGCTTCTCGTAGACTTCGGAAGTCTGGCGCCCCCGGATTTTGAAAAGACACATTTCTTGGATAAAAGCTCACATTATGTGGGGTGCCTATTTTTTGCATACGCGGAGCGTACTTCAGCGGGTGTCAACGCAGAGCGTAGACACCAGAAAACTGATCATTCCCAACGCTGAAAACCAAATTGTTTCAAGGCTTGTTCGCTGTTGCGCCAGTTCTTGCGTACTTTGACGCGCAGTTGCAAGTAGACCTTGCGTCCGCTCATGGCTTCGATTTGTGCACGGGCGTGGGCGCCGATGCGTTTGATCATTTTGCCCCCTTGGCCGACGACGATGCCTTTTTGCGAATCGCGCTCTACAAAGAGTGTCGTCCGGATGTAGGCCCCGTGGTCGCCGCGTTCGGTATATTCGTCCATGCGCACGGCGATGGCGTGGGGAATTTCGTCACGCAGGTGGATCAGGCAGGAAGCGCGGACCAGGTCAGCGGCGATTTCTCTTTCGTATAGGTTTGTAATCTGATCCATCGGGAAGAGGGGTGGCCCTTCGGAGAGATTCGAAACCAGGGTTTGTAAAAGATCGTCCAGTTGGTCAGCGCGAATGGCGGAGATTCTGATTGGAATCGCCTCTGGCAGCAGTTGCTCATAAATTGCCGCTCTTCGGCCCACATCCCCGGCCTCCACACGGTCAATTTTGTTGAGGGCCAGGATCACCTTTGGGCACTCGTCCAGATCATCCAACAACTTGACCAGGATATGGTCTTCTTCATGGGGCGGCATTTCGGTCATATCTACCAAAAAGAGGATCAGGTCAGTTTCTCCGAGCGCGTCAGCGGCCTCATCATTCATAAATTTACCCAATTTGTGATGCGGGTTGTGCAATCCCGGGGTGTCAATGAAAACGATTTGCGCTTCAACCAGGGTGAGGATGCCAAGCTGCTGTTGGCGGGTGGTTTGGGGTTTGGGGGAGACGGCAGCTATTTTTTGCCCGATGAGGCTGTTGATGAGCGTTGACTTGCCCACATTCGGCCGGCCCATGACGGCTGCAAAGCCGGATCGGAAAATCTGGTCTGGTTCTATTGTCATGAAAAATCCTTTTTGGCTCAGCGCTCAAGGGTGCTCCGCGGGAAAACTCGCACTTTGTGCACTTGAGCCGGTATAGTTTTATGCTAATCAGGTGATCTTATTATACCCTTTGGGCCAAAAATGATGCGAAAGTGCATATTTAGACCAAAAAAGTACTGTTTATGGCTTGACCGATGAGGTGGATGTCAGTATAATTGTGATCTTGTTTAGGCCTAGAGATTATGAAGGATTCCTCGGCCGTCGTAAAACTGACATGGGGACTACGTTGCCCTGGCTAAAAGTAGCAGCCAGGGTTTTCTTCCGCGTGGTCTTGCTTTTGTTTGTTTACGTTTTTGTGTAACTATTTTGACATGGTGACATTGTCAAGCTATTCACCCAAGCAGGGAAAATGCATTCTGGCAAATCCGCTCTATGGCTGAATGGTTGCAGGTTTATCTAGCCAAAGGTTGACTCAGGAGTAATTGTTTTATGGCACAGCTTCCACCATCTAAATCTTACGCTCGAATTGACGTTCGTTTTGATTTGCCGGATTTGATCGAAGTACAACTGGAATCATTTGAACGCTTAAAGAGCGAAAGACTGGCTGATCTTTTCCATGAGATTTCCCCTATTGAATCTTATAGCGGCGATATGCGCTTGTATTTCCCAAGCCGAACGCCTGAAGCGGAAGAATGGGGACTAACTTATTGGTTTGAGGATTCGAAATACAACGTTGACGAGTGTGTTGAGCGCGATTTGACATACGGCAGTCCGCTGTATGTGTCGGTGCTGTTGGCCGGCCCTGCCATCCCAGAGCCGATCAAGCAGGATATCTTCCTGGGCGATTTTCCCGAGATGACCGAAAAGGGTACTTTCATTATTAATGGTACCGAGCGCGTCGTGGTCACGCAGTTGATCCGCTCCCCTGGAGTTTACTTCGAAGCCGAAGTGGACCGCGCCACGGGCCGCAAGCTGGCAAACTCGAAGATGATCCCTGATCGCGGCGCCTGGATGGAGTTCGGTACCCGCAAGAGCGATTACCTGACTCTCAAATTCAACCGCCGACGCACAATTCCCATCACTATTTTCTTACGGGCTTTGGCTGCCGTTGATGATGGCTTGGAGAATAATGCCATCGTCGAAGGTACGGATGAGGAAATCCTGAGCCTCTTTGCAGACATCGATAACAACCCGGACCGCATGTACCTTCCTGCCACATTGGCGCAGGAGCCGGAGTGGGATTTGAGTGATGGTATTACGGTAGCAGAAGCAGCTCTGTTGGAGTTTTTCCGACGCATGAGACCTGGTGATCCAGCTACCCTGGAGAACGCCCGTGAATTCTTGGAGGAGCAGCTCTTCCAGCAGCGTCGGTATGACCTGAAGAGAGTTGGCCGCTACAAGCTCAATCAGAAACTCGAATTGCACGATGTGGTGCCCATTGAGCATCGCACGATTACCAAATGGGATATTATCCGTTTACTTCGTCACATGATCGCCATTAACAACGGGAACGAACATGCTGATGATATCGATCACCTGGGCAACCGCCGCACGAAGACTGTGGGTGAGTTGATCCAAAATAAATTGCGCATTGGTCTGCGCCGTATGGAGCGTGTGGTCAAAGAGCGCATGTCGATCCGAGAGCGGGATAATCTCTCCCCGGTTAGCCTGGTCAACGTTCGTCCGGTTGTGGCAGCTTTGAGAGAATTCTTTGGCTCCAGCCAGTTATCTCAATTCATGGATCAGACCAACCCGCTGGCTGAGTTACGTCATAAACGTACACTGTCAGCTTTGGGGCCGGGCGGCCTGCGACGTGAGCGCGCCGGCTTTGATGTGCGCGACGTGCACCAGTCTCATTATGGGCGTATCTGCCCCATCGAGACACCGGAAGGCCCAAATATCGGCTTGATCGGTCGTTTCGCGTCCTTCGCCAAAGTCAATGCATATGGTTTCATCGAAACCCCATACCGGCATGTTTTGAAGACTCTGCCCCCGGATAGCCCTCTGATGGTGGACCGAAAATTGCCGGAAGATGTGACTGATCCGAAGAATGGCAAAGTGATTGCCGAAAAAGGTGCCCGCGTTGACAAAAAGCTAGCCAAACAGATTGCCAAGCTGGATGTGGGTGAAATTCCGGTGGTGCCTTTCGTAACTGAAGATTATATATATCTATCTGCTGATACAGAAGATAAGTTTGTCATCGCCCAGGCCAACTCGCCGCTCAATGAGTATGGCGAATTTATCCGTGGACGGGCATCAGCTCGTCACCGCACAACTTTTATTTTCTCCCCGGCTGATGATATCGATTATATGGATGTAGCCCCGCAGCAGATCGTTGGGATCAGTGCTGCATTGATCCCCTTCCTGGAGCACGACGATGCTAACCGGGCCTTGATGGGATCCAACATGCAGGCGCAGGCAGTGCCTTTGTTGCGCCCTGAAGTCCCCCTTGTTTCTACAGGTATGGAATACTCTGCTGCAATGGACTCAGGTCAGGTTGTTGTTGCCCAGGATACCGGCGAAGTTGTCTCTGTGACGGGTGGCCGCATCGTCGTTCGCCACAAAGATGGTGAGAGAGTGTATCCGCTGCGTAAGTACCAGCGCTCGAATCAGAGCACTTGTGTTGACCAGCGCCCTTCGGTTACCAAAGGGCAGATTGTGAAGAAAGGCGAAGTAATTGCCGACTCTTCCTCTACGGTGGATGGAAATCTGGCCTTAGGCCAGAACGCTCTGATTGCCTTCCTGTCCTGGGAGGGCGCTAACTATGAAGATGCGATTGTCATCTCAGAGCGCATCGTCCAGGATGATCAATTTACATCCATACATGTTGAGAAATACGAGATCGAAGCCCGCGATACCCGACTGGGTCCCGAAGAGATCACCCGCGATATTCCAAACGTTGGTGAAACAGCCATCAAGGACCTGGATGAAGAAGGCATTATCCGTATCGGTGCCGAGGTTGGGCCGAATGATATCCTGGTGGGTAAGATTTCTCCTAAGGGCGAAAAAGAACTCACTCCTGAAGAACGCTTATTACGGGCTATTTTCGGTGAAAAATCTCGCGATGTAAAAGATACCTCGCTAAGAATGCCGCATGGCTCGCGCGGCAAGATTGTTGATGTCAAGGTCTTCTCCCGGGATGATGGTGTAGAACTTTCCTCTGGTGTCGAGACGATGGTGCGCGTCTCCGTGGCGCAGCGCCGTAAGCTCTCTGCCGGAGATAAGCTGGCTGGCCGGCATGGCAACAAAGGTGTCGTCTCGGTGATTGTTCCCGAGGCAGACATGCCCTTCCTCGATGATGGTACGCCTGTGGATGTCATCCTGAATCCGACCGGTGTTCCTGGTCGTATGAATGTCGGTCAGGTTTTGGAAGTTCACCTGGGATGGGCTGCGCGAGGTTTAGGCTTCCGCGCCATCACGCCGGTATTCGATGGCGCCCGAGAAACCGAAATCGAAGCCGAGCTAGCTCGTGTGTGGATGATCGAACGCGCCTGGAAAGAGGTTGCTGATCGAGCATGGAATTGGCTCAACGAAGAAGGTTGTGATCCGGTAGGAATCGAGGATGATAACTATGTCCGGCGCATCTTCATGGAAGCCTGGCTTGGTGATCTCGGGTATGATGTCTATCAATTAATATCTGATGTAGGTTATGCCCGTCGGGCTGTATTGCGGGAATGGCTGCGGGAGAATGGGTTCGACCCTGATCAGATCCTGGCCTTCGAGGATATGAAGATCCATGCAGATGATCGCGATGCCCAGGATGAACGCACCGTATACGCTTGTTTGCGGTTGTGGTTGAAAGATCAAGAGATCGATGTCGATAAGCTGGCGGACGAGGACCTGCGAGCGAAAGCCAATGAAATCGTACTCAAGAACAATATTCCATCGCCTATCTTGGGCAAGCAAGTCTTACGAGATGGTAAGACCGGTGATCCCTTCGACCGACCTGTTACGGTAGGTGTGATGTCGATCCTCAAGCTGCATCACCTGGTTGAAGATAAAGTTCACGCTCGCTCTACCGGCCCCTACAGCCTGGTTTCCCAGCAGCCGCTGGGTGGTAAGGCTCAGTTTGGCGGTCAGCGTTTTGGTGAGATGGAAGTATGGGCGCTGGAAGCTTATGGCGCAGCCTACACCCTTCAGGAAATGCTCACCATCAAGTCGGATGACGTTGTAGGGCGCGTGAAGGCCTATGAGGCCATCGTCAAGGGCGAATCCATGGATGAGCCCAGCATCCCGGCGTCCTTCCAGGTTTTGGTCAAGGAACTTCAGAGCCTTTGCCTTCAGGTTGAAGCGGTTACAGAAGAGGGTAAGGTGATTCGTTTTGGTAAAGAAGACACCCGCAAAAAACGCCCGCAGATGAGCACAGGCTTACTTGGGTTGGGCAAAAACTATTGACGCTAATTTTTCAGCGTGGTACAATCGCTGGTCGTTGTCTAAAAAGCGAAGGGTAGGCTAATGCCCCCTGCCCGTTTAACAAGACTAAACGTGAATGAACGCGAGGCCATCAATGCACGAGCGATGGCCTCCGTTGTTGAAGTGAAGTAATCATAAAAGATTTTGTTGGAGGCGAACATGCCCACGATTAATCAACTGGTTCGTAAAGGTCGCAAAGATAAAACTGCCAAGAGCAAAGCTCCTGCTCTGCAATACACATTTAACTCATACAAACAACGCCGTATCCGGCAGCCGAAGGGCGCCCCTCAGAAGCGAGGTGTGTGCACAATCGTTCGTACGATGACCCCTAAAAAGCCGAATTCCGCGCTGCGTAAGATTGCCCGTGTACGTCTTACGAATATGATGGAGGTTACCGCCTATATCCCTGGTGAAGGCCATAACCTGCAGGAGCACTCCATAGTCTTGGTTCGTGGTGGTCGTGTAAAAGATTTGCCTGGTGTACGATATCATATCGTCCGAGGCACCCTCGACTCCACGGGTGTTGATGATCGAAAGCAAGGCCGTTCTAAGTACGGTACGAAGAAACGATAGCATCCAACAATAGGGATCGCCGGAATAGGTACAAACCGGCGATTCTTGATGAGGATCGATTACGAAACGGAGAAGTTGAATGCGACGAAAAAGAGCGCCAAGACGCGAGATTACACCGGATGTACGTTACAACAGCGTGAACGTGCAATCCTTTATCAATCGCGTTATGAAGAATGGCAAGAAGAGCGTAGCTACTCGAGTGGTTTATGATGCCTTGGATATTATTCAAGAGCGCAGTGGCAAAGAGGCATTGGAAATGTTCGATAAAGCCATCGAGAATGCTTCGCCTATTATGGAAGTAAAGCCGCGTCGTATTGGTGGCGCCACTTATCAGGTGCCTATGGAAGTGCCTACGCACCGTCAATTTGCGTTGGCAACGCGCTGGCTCCTGGCCGCAGTCCGTGGCCGCTCTGGGAAATCCTTCCCTGAGCTTCTGGCCGAAGAGTTGTTAGATGCGGCCAATAATACTGGTTCAGCAGTCCGCAAACGTGAAGAATCACACCGCATGGCCAAGGCCAACCGGGCTTTCTCACATTTCAGGATATAAGCCTAATATTTGGTTATTGAGTAAGTACTAATGTCCCGACAGTATCCTTTGGAGCGGTATCGAAATATTGGCGTGATTGCCCATATTGATGCCGGTAAAACTACCACGACCGAGCGTATCCTGTATTACACAGGCAAAACGCACCGCCTTGGTTCCGTCGATGATGGCACCACCGTCACCGACTGGATGGACCAAGAGCGAGAGCGTGGTATTACCATTGTTTCCGCGGCGGTATCGGCTGAGTGGAAGGAGCATCTGGTAAATGTTATTGATACTCCTGGACACATTGATTTCACCGCCGAAGTGCAGCGCTCCTTACGGGTACTAGATGGTGGTGTGGTTGTCTTTGATGCCGTTCAAGGCGTCGAACCACAAAGCGAAACTGTCTGGCGCCAGGCCGACCTTTATGGTGTGCCGCGGATTTGTTTTGTGAACAAGATGGATCGCGTAGGGGCTTCTTTTGAGCGCACCATCCAGATGATCCGGGAACGCTTGGGCGCTAATCCGGTCGCAGTGCAACTGCCAATTGGTTTGGAAGCAGAATTCAAAGGCGTTGTCGATCTGCTTACAGAACAATCCATTATATGGAAGGATGATCAAGGGAAAGAGCCTGTTGTCGGCGACGTACCCGTAGACCTACAAGCTCAAGTTGAGGCTATGCGAGATCGTATGATCGAGCAAATTGCTGAAACCGATGATGATCTTACCCTCAAGTATCTCGAAGGTGAAACGATCACTGTTGATGAGTTGAAAGCAGCTATGCGGCGGGCTGTAATATCCGGCCAGCTTACGCCTGTTTTCTGTGGAACTTCGCTGCGCAACAAAGGCGTTCAGCCCGTGTTGGATGCAGTAGTAGATTATTTGCCCTCGCCGTTAGATATCCCCGCAGTGCGTGGATATCGCCCAGATAGCGATGAAGAACTCGAACGACCAGCCGAAGACACTGCTCCAATGAGTGCATTGGTCTTTAAAATCGTCACCGATCCTTATGTCGGGCGCTTGGCTTACTTGCGCATTTATTCTGGCCGCATGAAGAAAGGCGCTTCCACATACAACCCCGTAAAGCGGAAGAAGGAACGCATTGGCCGGCTTATCCGCATGTATGCGGATCACCGTGAAGATATCGATGACGCTTCAGCTGGTGATATTGTCGCCGTTGTGGGACCGAAGTTTTCTTTTACAGGCGATACGCTGTGTGATGCAGCCAGCCAAATTATTTTGGAAAATATCACCTTCCCAGAACCGGTGATTTCAGTAGCAATCGAACCCAAAACGATGGCCGACCAGGACAAAATGTCCGAGGCTTTGCACAAACTTTCAGAAGAAGACCCGACCTTCCAGGTTCGAGTTGATTCTGAGACCGGGCAGACTCTCATCTCTGGGATGGGCGAGCTGCATCTTGAAGTTTTGGTGGATCGCTTGCTCCGAGAGTTTGGCGTGCAAGCCCGGGTGGGGAAGCCCCGAGTTGCTTACCGTGAGTCCATCACTCGGACTGTAGAAAAAATGGAATACCGCCACTCAAAACAAACCGGTGGCCGCGGGCAATTTGCGCATGTGGTATTAGCCATCGAGCCTAATGAGCCTGGTGCTGGTGTGACCTTTGAAAACAAAATCGTTGGTGGTGCGGTCCCTAAGGAATTCATCCCTGCGGTTGAAAAAGGTGTGCGTGAAACAGCCGATGCCGGTGTTCTTGCAGGATACCCCGTGACCGATGTAAATGTCCGTTTGTATGATGGTTCATTCCATGAAGTTGATTCGAATGAAATATCTTTCAAGCTGGCCGGGTCAATGGCATTCCGAGAGGGTGTTCAACGGGCTAAACCTGTTATACAAGAACCGATCATGAAAGTGGAAGTTATTACCCCAGATGATTATCTGGGTGAGATCATCGGACAAATGAATTCTCGCCGCGGTGAGGTGCTGGGCATGGATGTGCGACAGGGAAATACGCAAGCTGTCCGAGCGATGGTACCTTTAGCTGAGATGTTTGGCTACGCAACAAGATTGCGTTCGGCGACCAAAGGGCGGGGCGTATTCACAATGGAATTCGACCACTATGCCAAAGTTGCCGATAATTTGGCCGATGGGATCATCCGTGGCGAAAGTTAGTTATTTTTTGAATTTATCGTTCGTACCAAAAGTACAAAAGTAGGAGAGCACGCATGGCAAAAGAACAATTTGTACGAGACAAGCCGCACTTGAACGTAGGCACGATGGGTCACATTGATCATGGCAAGACAACGTTGACGGCGGCAATCACGAAGTATTGCTCATTCTTGGGCAAGGCAGACTTTCGGGCATTCGACACCATCGACAACGCCCCGGAAGAGCGCGAGCGTGGTATCACGATCAACATTGCCCACGTAGAGTACGAGTCTGAGAACCGGCACTATGCCCACGTGGATATGCCAGGGCACCGGGATTACATCAAGAACATGATCACCGGAGCTGCCCAGGTAGATGGCGCCATTCTGGTAGTGGCAGCGCCGGATGGAGCGATGCCGCAGACGAGAGAGCACGTTCTATTAGCCCGCCAGGTGGAAGTGCCCAGCATCGTGGTGTACCTGAACAAGGTAGACATGATGGATGATCCCGAGCTGCTGGAGTTGGTGGAGTTGGAGTTGCGCGAGCTGTTGGATGATTACGGCTTCCCTGGCGATGAGGTTCCGATTGTGAAGGGCAGCGCCCTGGCAGCCTTGGAAAGTGAAAGCACCGACCCGAATGCGCCGGAGTACGAGAGCATCAAAGAGTTGCTGAGAGTGGTGGATGAGTACATCCCCCAGCCTGAGCGCGAATTAGACAAGCCTTTCATGATGCCGGTAGAGGATGTGTTCTCGATCAAAGGTCGCGGCACGGTGGTGACGGGACGTATCGAGCGCGGTGTAGTGAAGGTAGGCGAGCCTGCGGTTATTATTGGCTTGCGGGATGAGATTGTGAGCACGGTGGTCACGGGAGTGGAGATGTTCCACAAGCTCTTGGATCAAGGCCAGGCAGGAGACAACGTAGGGTTGCTGCTGCGAGGTATCGACCGGGATGATGTGGAACGCGGCATGGTGATAGCCAAGCCGAAGAGCATCACTCCGCACACCAAGTTCAGTGCGCAGGTGTATGTGTTGAAAGCCGATGAAGGCGGACGACACAAGCCATTCTTCCCTGGATATCGACCGCAGTTCTACATCAAGACGATTGATGTGACGGGCACGATCACGCTGCCTGAGGGTGTGGAGATGGTCATGCCTGGTGATGATGTGAATATGGAAATAGAGTTGATAGTGCCGGTAGCCTTGGAGCAGGGACAAAACTTTGCGATCCGCGAAGGTGGTCTGACTGTGGGCGCTGGTGTTGTCACTAAGATTATTGAGTAGGTAGATAATGGCTGGTAAGAAAGGTGTCCGTCACGTATTGACAATGTCGTGCAGCGAGTGCAAGGAAAGAAACTATCTGACAGAGAAAAACCGTCGAAATGATTCTGGTCGACTAGAGTTGAATAAATTCTGTCGACGCTGTCGCAAGCACACGCTGCACCGCGAGGTGAAGTAAAATAGTCCAGTAGTAAGATGGTCGGCAGGTAAATGACTATTCGACCAGCGACAATTTGACTAATAAAGGCGAGTAGCTCAATTTGGCAGAGCAACGGTCTCCAAAACCGTAGGTTGCGGGTTCGAGTCCTGCCTCGCCTGCCTGAGAAATCACGCCGTCCTCTTCCCTCCGTGGGATTTTGAGGCGGCGTTTTCGCCGAAAGTATAAAGTAGCTTTTACCGTAGATACGCCAATAACCATTTTGTGGGATGGGATTGGATAAGGAGAACTGAGTGGCCAAGAAGAAAAAATCAGCTCGCCAGAACGCGGTCGTACGATTTTATCGAGAAACTATTGGTGAATTACGCAAGGTTACCTGGCCTACACGTCAAGAAGCCACCAACCTGACCATCATTGTGCTCATTGTGACCTTTGGGATGAGCGCGTTTCTCGGCGCTTTGGATTATATCTTTTCCAAGCTTGTCGGGTTGATCTTAGGATTATAGAGTAGAACCGTAAGTACCCTCAGTAGAATCTGGCTGATAGGAAGAAGTAGCTATGTTCGAGCAAGATCAGGATGATCATCTAATCGAAGAGCCTGTGGAAACTGTATTGGAGGAAGTGAAAGCCAGCCAGGTTTCTGCCGATGTTGAGGTTTCGACCGATACCGAGGTACTCGAAGAAGAACAGGTTCAGGACGAAGTCACCCCTGTTGATACATACGGGGAGGACGATGGTCGCGCCTGGTACGTTGTGCATTGTTACTCTGGATATGAGAACAAAGTTCACCACAATCTGATGCAGCGCATCGAATCTATGGGCATGCAAGATATGATCTTCGATGTGGTTGTGCCCACCGAGGAAGAGATCGAGGTCAAAGAAGGCAAGCGTCGCACTGTCGAGCGTCGTGTTTTCCCTGGTTACATCTTGGTCAATTTGCTCTTGACCGAAGAGTCATGGTACGTGGTGCGCAACACGCCTGGCGTGACTGGATTTGTTGGCATGGGCAACACGCCCATCCCTTTGCGCCCTGAAGAAGTTGCTCACATCGTCAAGCGTATGGAAGCCGATGCCCCTCGCATAAAAGTAACCTTCCGCATCGACGAACGTGTTCGCATCGTCGAAGGCCCCTTCAAGGATTTTCATGGCACAGTTTCTGAATTAGATATGGAACGCGCCAAAGTACGTGTGATGGTGAACTTCTTCGGCCGGGACACCCCGGTTGAATTGGATTTCTTACAAGTAGAGAAGATGTAATTGCTCAGGCTGACGCCTTTGCAATTATCCATCCCAAAAATAAGTGTAAAACCTCGTGGGAGGATGCACGCATCCGCTAAAACCACCAAGGAGAAAAAATGGCAAAGAAATTAAAAGCAGTAGTTCGATTACAAATTGAGGCCGGTAAGGCTAACCCTGCCCCCCCTGTTGGGCCTGCGTTGGCTTCCCACGGCATCAACCTGATGCAGTTTTGCAAGGAGTACAACGCCCGCACACAAAGTCGCATGGGAGACATTATCCCGGCTGAGATCAGCATCTTTTCGGATGGTTCCTTCAAATTCATCCTGAAGAGTCCCCCCGCTTCTGCTCTGCTCAAGAAAGCAGCTGGTGTGGAGAAGGGTTCCGCTGTGCCGAACCGTGAAAAAGTTGCCACAGTTACCCGCGACCAGCTTCGTGAGATTGCTGAAATCAAAATGAAAGACCTCAACGCCATCGATATCG
>JADHXE010000062.1 GCA_016783125.1 Anaerolineales bacterium | reverse complement strand
AACTCAGGCATAGAGAAAAAAGTACCGAAAAAGGGTATGCGCAGGGGTGCGCAGCACCCCTGCGCATACCTTTTTTCGGGAACATCCTCTCGATCGATCAATATTCACGAAGTGAGATAGGCAGGTAATATGCTCCTGGACGATATAAAACGCGGCGATATAGTTCTTGCGGCGAAGGGCATCACCAAGCGATTCCCGGGGGTGATCGCCAATGAAAGCATAGATTTTGAAATCAAAGCGGGCGAGGTTCATGCCATCTTGGGCGAGAATGGTGCTGGCAAGACCACCCTGATGAATATCCTCTTTGGGCTGTATCAGCCCGAAGAAGGGGAACTTTATGTTGGTGGCGAGAGCGTAAAATTTCGATCCCCACTGGATGCCATCGATCTGGGGATTGGCATGGTTCATCAACATCGCAAGCTGGTGCCGGCCCATTCAGTGATTGAAAATATCATCCTTGGGCATCCCCGGGCTGGGGTAATCTTGAATCTGAAGAGGGCGGAAGAAGAGATCCTGGAACTCAGCAGCAAATATGGCTTCAAGATCGATCTCAGAGCCAAAGTTTGGCAGATTTCAGAAGGTGAAAAGCAGTTGGTGGAGATACTCAAGGCCCTTTATCGCGGGGCCAAGGTGCTCATTCTGGACGAGCCGACATCCGCGCTGACCCCTATCGAGACCGAAGTGCTGTTGGAATCCATCACAACCATGTCTAATCAAGATCTCGCCATTGTACCTTTTATTACCCATAAGCTGCCGATTGTGCTGGCGATCAGCGACCGCGTCACGGTTCTGAGGCGCGGCAAAGTTGTCAGCCGCATGAAGACGGCCGAAGCCACGGAGAAGAGCCTGGCTCGAGAAATGGTTGGACGCGATGTCATCTTCAGGGTTGAGAGGAAAAAAGTTGAAAGAGGTCAACCTATTCTGGAAGTGGAAAATCTTTCCGCCCTCTCCGATAAAGATGTGACCGCAGTCGATGGGGTTTCATTCACCATTCATGAAGGCGAAATCTTTGGCATTGCTGGCATTTCTGGGAATGGGCAGCGCGAGTTAGTCGAGGTGATTGCTGGCCTCAGAAAAGAGCAAGGGGGTAAGGTAATCCTCGAGGGTCAAGATATCACCCAGGCTTCCAGCTTAGAGAGATGGCAGGCTGGGATCGGCTATATTCCCGCAGATCGCATTGATGTAGGTTCAATCGAGGATTTCTCTCTCGTTGAAAATATCATGATGAATTATTATTTTGATGAAGATTTTTCTAAAAGAGGTGTACTGGATTACAAAAAAGCACGTGAACTGACCAATGAGATTATTGATGAGTTTGGGGTGGCGACGCCCGGTCCAGAGACGACCGCTAAAAGCCTTTCAGGCGGCAACCTGCAAAAAGTCATCCTGGGGCGCGTGTTTTCGCGTAAGCCAAAACTTGTTATTGCTGATCTGCCAACGCAAGGGCTAGATGTTGGCGCGACAGAATTTGTCCGCAATAAGCTTATCGAAGCCAAGCAGGAGAAAGCGTGTGTAATTCTTATATCTGAAGACCTGGATGAGATTCTATCGATGAGCGATTGGGTTGCGCCGCTTTACGAAGGTAAAATCATGGGCATACTCCCTGGCGAGCAGGCCAAAAGAGAGGATGTTGGTGCCATGATGGCTGGATTGAAGCTCAAGGGAGAAGGATCATGAGGATTGCTGACTACGAACTGACACTAAAAAAGAGAGAAACGCTATTTGGGTGGCAGGCAGCAATCATCTCGATCCTGGCAGTAATCTTCGCCTTACTTCTGTTCAGTCTCATCTTTATCCAGGCCGGAGCCAATCCGTTAGATGCATATAAAGAGATCTTTGACTACGCCTTTTTCAATCCTTTCGGCTTACCGCTGACGATCAACAGGTTTATCTTCCTGTTATTGTGCACCAGCGCTTTTATCATCCCTATCCGGGCTGGGTTATGGAATATCGGCATGACCGGTCAGCTTTACGCCGGAGCATTGAGCGCTTTCGCGGTGATGTTTGCCTTTGGCGTCAAGGGGGCTAAATTTGCGGAGTATCCTGCGCTAATCATTATTCCATTGATGATGATCGCAGCTGCCTTAGGAGCCATGGTCATTGGCGCAATTGCTGGTTACCTACGAGGGAAGTTTAACCTCAACGAAATTGTCGTCACGATGATGTTGAACTTCATCATGTTCTGGTTAGTTTCGTTCATGATCAAAGATGGCGGCCCATTTATGAATCCCGGCGGCAGGGGAGAAAGCTTTGAATTGCCTACTTCCTTATATGCCCCACTTTTTAAAGGTGTGCCTTTTACGCTAATCTTTGCCCTTGGCTTTGCGTTTTTGTTGTATTGGGTATTCGCCAAAACCAAAATTGGTTATCAGATCAGAGCCTATGGGCAGAACCCGGCCGCGGCAGCATATGCTGGCATAAGTGCCGTGAGAATTCCGCTCCTAGTTTTTATTATGGGTAGTGCTCTGGCGGGGTTAGCCGGATATCACTATTTCGCGGCAGTCCCTGGTGTCTATAAAATTGCCCGATCTTACGCAGTTCTAGGTGACCTGGCTTTTTACGGCATTATTTGCGGATTGATCTCTCTCGGGAATCCAATCGCAGCCATTCCGGTTGCTTTGTTGTTTGGAGGCTTGACGAATGGGGGTAGATACGTTCAAGGGAAAATGCAATTAGGCTTTGGTATCGATTATGCCCTCTTGGGCGTTCTCATGATCACGCTGGTTGCTTTTCAATTCTTTTACCGTTATCGAATTTCTTTAGTGAAAAAAAGGAAGGAGAGCCTGGATGTTTGAGTTCTTTGTTAGAAGTCTGGACGCCTCAACGATTTTTACAATTGCCGCGCTCGGTGAGTTGATTGGACAACGTTCGGGTGTGATAAATGTTGGTGTTGAAGGAGCAATGCTTTTTGGCGCTACCTTAGGTTTTATCACAGCCCAAACGACCGGAAGTTACTTACTTGGCTTCTTGGTGGGTATTGCAATTGGAGCTTTGCTTGGCCTTTTACATGGTTTCTTCTCCATCACCCTGGGAGGAGACCAGGTGGTGAGCGGCATGGGCATCTGGATCATGGGTTTTGGCCTCACAACCTATATTGGCAACCCCTTCACCGGGCCTCTGGGCATGGATCGAATCCCCGCTCTTTGGGGACTTTCCCCCTTCTTTTATGTGGGGGTGGCTCTCGTGATTATTATCTGGTTTGTGCTCTCGAAGACCAGCCTGGGATTGCAGATCCGATCTGTGGGAGAGAACCCATCCGTGGCTGAGGTTTCAGGTATCAATGTTTCCAAAACTCGTTACCTTTGTTCCATCGCAGGCGGCATGTTGATGGGGTTGGCCGGGGCGGTATACTCACTCAATTACAACCCGGTTTGGAATTATAACTTCCTGATGGGCTGGGGCTTCATTGCGTTAGCTTTGGTCTTCTTCTCGATGTGGAATCCATATATTTTGCTGGCTGGCTCCTTGCTGTTCGGTACCCTGTGGCAGTTATCGTTGAATCCACAACTGGTTCTCCCCGGTTTGTTTTCCAGGTACGTCTGGAGGATGGTTCCCTTCACTATCACGTTAATCGTCTTGTTTATTATGTCGATGAAGTGGTTTAGGACCCGTTGGGGCGCGGCAAAACCCGAAGCCCTGGGTTTGCCTTATATTAAGGAGTAGTGGGATAAAGCACAAGAGGTATAAGTTGAATCTCGAACCGTTGTTTTTGATTAGGTAGAGGCATCCGTGTTATTGGATGCCTCTAGTTGACTCTACACCGCATCTGAGATATGATCCCAAAGTCAGTTGGCTGCCATTTTACATTTAATTTAGCACTTACGCAGTACGTTGAAAAATATACCGAAAATAGGGGTGTGTGTGGTGCCGCCGCAGGCGTGCAAAGCAAGCACCCCTATTTTCAGGCTTCTTCGTTCGTGAGTGCGTAAGTCCTGTTAATTAATGCTGACAAATGTCTGGAAGGAGTACAGTGTAAATGGATCAGGAACTACCCATCCGTCAACCTTCACTGGCTGATCAGGTTTATGAGATTATCGTGAAGGGTATTTCCAACGGCGCGTATCCCCCAGGAAGTTTGCTCCCATCAGAAAATCGACTCGCTGAACGATACAATGTAAGCAGGCCTACAATTCGGGCCGCCTTTGCGCGCTTGGTTGAGCGGGGGTTCGTCAATCGACAAAGAGGAGTAGGTACCTTTGTTGCGGAATCGCCCAGTATTGTCAATCCTTTGTATCAACTACTCGATATGCATGAGCGCATCTCGGACCGGGGTTTCACGCCAGGTTTTATGCAGCTAAAATCCGAGATCATAGAGGTTGAGGAAGATATAGCGGAAAAACTCACCGTTGATGTAGGCAGCCCGGTTCTGCGTATTCACAAAGTATTCACTGCGGATGACGAGCCGATCATCATGGTTATAAATTATATTCCTTCTAAAGTTTTTCAGGAATGTTTCACCATGGAGCATGCGCTAGCGCCGGGGGTTACCGAACCATTCTTCGAGTTTTTTGCTCAACAATGTAATACCAACGTGAAATACCTAACCTCTGTGATCAGCCCGGATGTTGTTAAGAATTGCCATTTGCCAGATGTTTTTGATTTTGATGACGCATATACTCCGTTATTGGTAATCGAGGATATTGGTTACGACGAAAGCGATGTAGCGGTATTTCTCTCGATAGAATACTTAGTTGGCGAGGCGAGTTCTTTTCACGTTATCCGGCATGTTGAGAATTTCTAAATTTTGCTCTGCAATCAACGAAATATCAATGTAGGGGGTTTTCTCATGACATCAACCTTATCAAAAATGGCTGTCTCATCATATTAAGATTTCGTATTTGACATTGGCTTCGTTTTGTGCTACAGTATTGATGGTTGGCGGCCAACCAGCGAATTTATCTGGAGACAGGCCGATCTTAAAGACCAGGCCCGAAGTTGCAAATTCAATCCGCTCAGTATTTCTGGCATATACCCTGATTGGAGCAAGTCTTGCTTGAAGACTCGATTGCCCAGAGCGAAAATACCCTAATTCGGCAACAATCTTTAGTTGACCAGGTTTTTAAGATTCTCTATGAGCGCATTATCAGTGGTGTTTACCCATCTGGAAGTAAGCTGCCTACAGGGGATCGTCTCGCTGAAGAGTTGAACGTCAGTCGCTCAACAGTTCGGATGGCTGTGTCTAAGCTGGAAGACCGCAAATTGGTTCAACGCCGCCAGGGAGTGGGGACATACGTTCGCGAGTTGATCAAGATTCCTAACCCATTGAATGAGTTCATCGAGCTTTCTAATCTCATCAAAGATCATGGTTATCAGCCAGGATACAGTACCTTAGCTGATATTGTAGAGCTGGATGGTGAAATGCTGGAAATTTTGCAACTCCAGCCTGGAAGTAAGGTGCTCCAGCAGCGCAAGGTATTCACTGCTGATGGTGATCCTTTTATATATGTCGTTAATCACATACCTGTCTGGGTTTTTGAACATGTTATCAGTCTTGAAGAAGCATTGAAACCAGACCTGACTGATAAATTTGTTGAATTCTTTGAAGTCATTTGCAAACAAAAAATATCCCATTTTGTATCAACGGTCAGAGCTGAAATTTACGAGAATATTGATCCGCCAAAGGAGTTGGTTGACAATGAGCCTCAAACACCGGTTCTCGTGATCAATGAAACTGGATTCAATGAAGAAGCCAGACCTATCGTCAACTCTTGTGAATTCCACCCAGGCAATTGGATGACCTTCCAGATGATACGGCGTTTGCGCAGTAACATGTAATCAAATTATTAAAAATGTGATGTTTGTAATTTAACATGTCTGACAATTGAAATAAAATTAACTGGCATAATCTCAAACATAACTACTCAGGCTAAGGGAGAGATACCCCAAAAAAAGGGTGAGTGGGGGCAGCTGCGCTCGCCCACTCACGCCTTTTTCGGGAACTTTCTCTCTATGGCTGAGCAGTTACGACAAAATTAATAAATCAGTTCTAAAGGAGAATAAAAAATGAAAGTGATTGACCTTACTATTCCTCTTGGTATTGGAACGCCCCCCTGGCCGACTTATGAACCTTTACAGGTGAAATATTTCAAACGCCTGGCTCCTAATGGCGCTAACGGTCAGTTGCTGACCCACTCAAACCATTTGGGAACGCACCTGGATGGCGAGATCCATTTCTACACACCCGGCAAAGATATCGCCGAACTGGATATGGATTTCCTGGTTCACGATGGCGCCATCGTCGACCTCAGCGATGTTGCTGGGGACTACGATGTCTACTCCAGCAAAATGATCGAAGAGCGTGTCGAAGTCAAAGAAGGCGATATCCTGATCATCCACACCGGCTATCATCATTTTGGCTGGGACCAGGACACTGCCGACGAGATTCGTTATATGGTCAAACACCCAGGCCCGGACTACGAATTTGTAGAATGGGCGATTGCTAAAAAATTGCGCTGGATTGGTGTTGATTGCGGCAGCGCTGACCATCCCATGAATACGATTATTCGTAATTGGATGCCCCGCCAGACCAAACAGGCCGAGCAGGTATTCCAAAAGAAATTTGGCAAATCGCTTGCAGAGTTTTACGATGACAGCAAATACCAGATGATGCATATTGATTTGTTCCCGCATGGCATCATTCATGCTGAGTGCCTGGGCGGCGATATTGACCTGCTGCTCAACCAACGCGCCCAGATCGGTTTCTTCCCCTGGCGGTTTGTGGATGGTGAAGCCAGCATCGGTCGCTGTGTTGCCTTCGTGGATGATGACAGGTATGAAGAGTTGATGGCCAAGAAAGCCGGCATGGCCAAGACCAAACACGGCGATGCTGTTGATCCCAGCCATGTGGATAGTTTGAATAAGATAAGTAAGCTAAATTTAGCTTAGATTTATGTAACTGGTCAACCCTTTAGGGAAAATTCTAAAAGTTGTATAATGACTGTGAGTCAGTTATTCATCAAAATATTGAAGGAGAATTGATTATGAAAGTAGATCTTGAGCTCGAAGCTATGCTGCGTGCACCAGAAGTTGAGCAGCCGAGTTACCCGCCAAAGATAATTACCATGGCGAATGGAAAAAAAATGGTTGTGCGGGAGGCTGCGCGGGAGGATGTCCCTGTCCTGTTGGAAGCAGTCAGGCCGACATTAAGAATTCCCCAAGATTTTTATGACATAGTTGGCGTCAGGTTATACGCTGAACTACTCGGTTGGTACCGATACCGCGTGCGTAATGAGTATTGTCTTATTGGACAAGTAGATGGTTATCTGGCGGGTATCGTCAACGGGCGTATGATGGGCGAAGATATCGGAATAAGCTTACACACCCTGGCAATCGACCGCGGGCTGCGCGTAGGTTCTCACCTCTTTGCATCGAAAATGGAACACCATATCGAATATCTTGGTCAGCAAGAGGTCTGGATCACTGCGGAAAGCCCAATCGGTTTCAGGCGCTGGATGATCGAATATGGTTTGGAAAAGCAAACCGATGTTCAGCATGAGTTGGGTGGAGCTACATCGTACCGGCTTTCCAAAGAGCTTTACTACGAAACAAAACCTCGCTTAGTTGTGGGAGATCGGCCCGTGCCCCAGGAGTATTTGGATGTTGCGATGAAAGAAATAAAAGTCGCAGACGAAGCAACTATCCGAGAAAAAATAATTGGAGTTAAATAGGGAGATAAGACGATGAGAGATGTAGCAATATTAGGCGTTGGGATGATTCCCTTTGGACGGCGTGATGAGGAGAGCCTGATGGATATGTTGGCTCATGCCAGCTTGAATGCACTCGATGATGCTGGGATGGGGGATAAATCGGTGGATGCTGTGTATGTTGCCAACATGGGGGCAGGCATTATTCAGCATCAAACAGCGATTGCCAGCTCATTGGTTGACCGTTTGAGTCTATTGCCCGCTGCTGCTGACGCAGTCGAGAACGGCCCAGCTTCAGGGGGATCAGCGGTAAAAAATGGAGTGCTGGCGGTTGCTTCAGGTTACTACGACTATGTCCTGGTTGTCGGTGGCGAGAAAATGCGCGAGGTAACCGGCTGGCGCGCCACAGATTTTGTCTCGACGATGACACATCCAGAAGCAGAGTACCCTTATGGGGTTACCCTGCCGGGGATGGCGGGAATGTTCACCAGGTTGTATATGGAAAAGTACAACGTTACCCGTGAACAAATCGTCGCAGTAGCGATTAAAAACCAAGAGATCGGTATATTGAACCCATATGCGCATATTGAGATGGTGATCACAAAAGAGGGTATTATGGATAGCCCTCATTCGGTTGTGAATAATCCAGTGGGTGCCGATCCATTGCATCTATATGATATGTGCCCTGTGAGTGATGGCGCAGCGGCTGTTGTTTTGTGCTCGCTAGAGATGGCTCAGAAATTAGGCAAGCCCAAGAAACCACTGGTTCGAGTTGCAGGTTTTGGTCAGGCTACTGACACGCATACTCTGCAAGAGCGCGATGATCCCACGGATCTAAAAGCTGTCACGTTGGCAGCCAAACAGGCACTAGACACAGCCAAACTCAAGCCAGGCGATATCGATGTCGCTGAACTGCATGATGCTTTCACCATCTTAGAGATCGCAGAAAGCGAACATGTTGGGTTCTTCAAGAAAGGCGAAGGCGGTAAAGCCGCATTAGCAGGGAAGACAAAACTCGGCGGCGAGATGCCGATCAATGTGTCTGGCGGTTTGAAGGCCCGCGGTCATCCAGTTGGCGCTACGGGTGTTGCCCAAGTGGTTGATATAACGTGGCAATTGCGTCATGAATTGGATAAGAACCGCCAGGTAAAGAACGCCAAGAATGGCATGACAGTCAACTTCGGTGGTTTCGGTAACAACGTTCTTTCGTTTGTATTACAGAGGGTAGAACAATGAGTGAAATCGAAATTGTGGCATTTAAATGTAAAAAATGTGGTCGAGTACACTACCCATACCATGATCGTTGCCTAGATTGTAAAAGCAGGGATTTTGAGGAGATAGCACCCAAAGGAGATGCCAAACTTCTTGCCTATACACAAATATTCAACTTGCCTTGGGGCTTCGATGAACGTTTTCTCATCATTGGCGTGGCCGAGTTCGAGAACAACGTGAAAGCGATGGGACAAATTAAGGCCGATACTATCGATCAACTCAAGACAGGCATGAAACTGAAGGCTGGATGGGAGCCAATCAGAGTTGTGGCTGGAGAGAAAGTGTATGGGTTGAAATATGAGCTATAAAAAGAAGACTAAGAAGGAGTTTTAATCATTGACCGCGTGGCCAGAATTTCAGCATGAACTGGGCGGCGCTCGCGTTTACTGCGTCACCAAAAAATACTGGGATGTGTCCATTAAGAAATACGTCCAGCAGATGGTAGGCGCTGACTTGAACTTCGATGTTCCTGATGAGATCATCAAGGCCAACGAAACCATGCGCCTGCCGGATGAGGTGATGGTTTAGTCATAATGTGTGAGAACCTCGGATACCCTTGTGTATCCGAGGTTTTTTCTATTGATTTGCTTCTCAAAACAAAGAATAGGAGGTGGCGCCTGGAGACGAGGCAACCTATGCTAGACTGAATATGCGGTTTGTACAAATATCCCATTCAATCAGTTACGTGATATTTTTGGAGGAGGCAAGAAATGTTTAAAAAATGGACTATTGTTCTTGGTATGCTGATTATCGCCAGCCTCGTTTTGGCGGCCTGTGCGCCCCCCGCGCCCCCAGTTGAGGAAGTGGAAGAAGCTGGAGTTCCGTTCTTCTTTGCCGCATTTGCCACAGCTATCGAGGAGCCCTGGGATGGCGTCATCCATGTGGCGATGCAGGATGCTGCTGATGCTGGTTTGATCACCTATGAATATACCGATGATATCGGCTACGCTGGCGATATGGAGCGCGTCTTGCGTGAAGTGGCTGAAGAAAACAAGCCGGATGCCATTTTTGGTGATGCCTTCGGCAATGAAGAAGCTGTCCGCCGCGTGGCTGCGGATTACCCTGAGATCGCCTTTGCTTTCGGATCTGGTTTTAGCCCCTCGGGTGATAACTTCTCCGTCTTTGATAACTGGATCCACGAGCCGGCCTATCTGTGCGGTTTGATCGCTGGCGGCGTATCTGAAAGCGGCGTGATCGGCGTGGTTGGCGGACACCCTGTCCCCGAGGTCAACCGCATCACCAACGCCTTCATCCAGGGCGTCAAGGAAACCAACCCCGACGCCACCGTGCTGGTGACCTTCATCAACAGCTGGTTCGACCCCGCCGCGGCCAAAGAAGCAGCCCTCTCGCAGATCGATGCTGGCGCGGATGTGCTCTTTGCTGAGCGCTTTGGCGTCATCGAAGCGGCCGTCGAGAACGGCCTTTTCGCTTTCGGCAACATGAGCGACCAGAATGAGCTTGGTCCCGACAACGTGCTCTCAGGCCCGGTCTGGAATATGGAGCCTACTGTGGATTACGTCATCGAGCAGGTTGTGGCTGGTTCCTTCACCTCCCAGGATCTCAAGGACTTCAGCATGATGGGCAAGGGCGGCGCCTCGCTGGCCCCCTATCATGGTCTGGAATCGAAGATCCCTGCTGATGTTCTGGCCCTGGTCGAGCAGCGCAACCAGGAGATACTCGATGGTCTCTTCCGCGTTGATATCGACGAGGCAACCCCAGCCGGATCGAACTAGTGTAGATTGCTCAGGAACACGGTTCCTGCCTTTTGGGCGAGGAACCGTGTTCCTACTCTTGTCCCAATTTCCTATCAGGGAGCAACTGTTCACCCTCCCGAAGGTTTCAACGATACTTATCCTAGAAAAGCATCTTGAATGGATGCTCCTATCCGGTAAATAACGAGAATCGTAACCTCCGGGAGGGTAGCCTGAATAGTTATGTAAGGAAGGCATTATGCACGTAGTTGAAATGCGTCAGATCACTAAACAATTTGGTGATGTTATCGCCAATGATCGCGTAGAATTTCAATTGAAGCGCGGAGAAATTCACGCCCTTCTGGGGGAAAACGGGGCCGGTAAGACCACCCTGATGCGCATCCTGTTCGGTTTGTATCGAGAGGATAGCGGCGAGGTCATAGTCGATGACCAGCCTGTCCGCATTGGATCACCAAAGGATGCTATCGCCTTAGGCATTGGCATGGTAACCCAGCACTTCGCCCTCGTGCCGCCCTTCAGTGTCGCAGAGAATGTAATCATGGGGTATCGCGATAGCCTGAGTATGGATATGAAGGCAATCGAGGCTGAAGTCGCCAGTTCGGCGAAAAAATTTACTATCGAGATCGATCCATCTGCAATCGTTCGGCATCTTTCAGTTGGTCAGAAACAAAGAGTTGAGATTCTCAAAGCGCTCTTTCGAGAGGCCCGTGTTCTTATTCTTGATGAGCCGACTGCCGTGCTTGTCCCTCAAGAAGTGGATGCCTTATTCGACATCCTGCGCAATTTGAGGGAGCAAGGCATCTCGGTGATTTTTATTTCCCACAAATTGAACGAAGTCATGGCCATCAGCGACCGCGTGACAGTGCTGCGCGATGGCCGGGCAATTTCTACGATAGACACTTCTTCGACAACCCCCAGCGAGTTAGCCAAAATGATGGTCGGGCGCGAGACCTTCGGCGTCACCCGCCAGGGCGAAGCTGTGGCTGATCAACCCATCCTCCAGGTAGAGAGACTTTGTGCAGACGACGGCCGCGGTTTACAGGCCTTGAAGGATATTTCATTTGTTGTGAATTCCGGCGAAATATTGGGAATTGCAGGAGTCGGCGGTAATGGACAGAAGGAACTGGCTGAAACCCTGTGCGGAACCCGGCAGCCTACCAGCGGGGGCATCCTTGTGCGCGATAAGCAGATGAGCGGCGCGTCTCCCTCAGAGATGACCGCTGCCGGCCTGGGACGCGTCCCCGAAGACCGCCACGCCGGGATGGTAGGTGAATTGACCGTTGCCGATAATATGGTGATGGAACATCTCTCCAGGTTCACCAAACGGGGCATGTTGGACCGTAAAGCCATCAAAAATTATACCGATCAGTTGATCGAACAATTTCAAATCAAAGCCAAGCCCTCGGATCGAGCACGCACCCTCTCAGGCGGCAATATGCAAAAACTGCTCCTGGCGCGAGTGCTGGCTAATCAACCGGATGTGCTCATCGCCCCCCAACCCACGCGCGGTTTGGATGTTGGCGCAACAGAGTATGTCCACAATCAATTATTAGAGCAGCGTCAGCGCGGCGCAGCCGTTTTACTCATCTCGGAAGACCTGGATGAAATCCTGGCCCTGTCGGACCGCATCGCGGTGGTCTACGAAGGCGAGATTGTTGGCGTGCTTCCGGTGCATGATGCCGATATTGAGCGATTGGGTTTGATGATGTCTGGTGTGATCAAGGAAAACAAAGATGCCGTTCCCCAAATTTAGACTCGAAAAAACAGGCGCACCGATGTGGTTCCGCGGGCTGATCCCGGTGATCACACTGGTTCTGACCTTTATCTTGACCTCGGGATTGATCATTTGGGGCAAGGCCAATCCATTCGAGGCGTATTATTATTTTTTGATCGACCCGCTTGCTGGCCGGGTGAGTTTCCTCGAAGTGCTGGTCAAGTCCACACCTTTGATTTTGACTGGGATTGCTGTGACTGTGGCCTTTGTGGCGGGATATTACAACATTGGCGCTGAAGGCCAGTTGTACGCTGGCGCGCTGGCTGCAGCTTGGCTGGGTACTGTTCTTGAGGGTGTTTCTACGCCCGTAGCGATCCTGGTAATGGTCAGCGGCGGTTTCATCGCCGGGATGATTTGGGCACTGATCCCGGCCTTATTGCGTGTTTACCTGAATGTTGATGAAGTGGTCACTACCCTGCTGACTAATTCGATCATCCTGTTCATCATCAGCGCCATTTTGAATGGCCCCTGGCGCGATCCACAGTCCGGCTGGCCGCAATCCCCAGAGATCGCTGAGGCGGCGCGCTTGCCGCAGTTGGCGGAGCGTTCGCGCCTGCATTTTGGTTTCGTGATCGCGTTGGTCGCCGTGGCAGTGATCTGGTTCATCCTGACCAGGACCGGCTTTGGGTTGAAGCTCAGAGCCGTCGGCCTTGGGAAAGAAGGCGCGCGCTTCGCTGGCATCCAAGTGAAACGGACGATGCTTTTGGCTGCCCTGATCAGCGGCGGCCTCGCCGGGATCGCCGGTTATGTCGAAGTCGCCGGGATCCAATATCACCTGATCGGCGAGCTCTCCCCTGGATATGGCTATACCGGCATTATCATCGCCACGATGGGCGGGTTGAATGCCCTGGCCGTGGCCGCGTCCGGACTGTTCTTCGGCCTGGTCGAAACCGGGGCTCAGACGGTCAGCCGGGCTTTAGGAGTGCCGGTCTATCTCGGTGAAATCACCCAGGCCACCATGCTGCTGGTGATCCTGGGCATGTTCCTGCTGCAACGTTACCGGATTCGGAGGGTATGATGGTCGTAGCTATGTTTATCGCCACTTTGACTGCGGCCACTTTGCGGGTCGCCACCCCGATTTTGCTGGCGGCTATCGGTGAGACTTTTTCAGAGAGAGCCGGGGTGCTAAATCTGGGCATCGAGGGGATTATGTTCCTGGGGGCTTTTGTAGGATTTTATACTGCTGATGTGAGCGGCTCATTATGGGTAGGATTGTTGGCTGCAATCATGAGTGGAATCTTGCTGGGACTGTTGATGGCGTTTTTCACAGTAACTTTAGGCGTCAACCAGCATGTTTCCGGTTTAGGGATTACCCTGCTGGCCAGTGGATTGGCTTTATATGCCTTCCGCTTGAATTATGGCGGCAGCGCCACACCGCCGTCAATTCCTCCTTTTGAGCAGCTCACGCTATTGGAAAATATCCCCGTTTTGGGCACAATCTTGAATCAGTACATGCTGACATATATTGGCTTTCTGTTGGTTGTGCCCATATCCTGGTGGGTGATGTATCGCACCAGTTTTGGGTTGAAGATCCGCGCGGTTGGCGAAAACCCGGAAGCTGCGGATGCGGCCGGGATAAACGTTTTCCGTATCCGCTATATCGCTATCGCTGCTGGCGGCGGATTGATGGCCATGGGCGGCGCTTTCTTGTCGCTATCTCAACTGGGCGCCTTCACTCACGGCATCATCGCCGGGCGCGGCTGGGTGGCTATCGCTTTGGTGATCTTCGGGAACTGGAACCCCTCCAAAGTCATGCTCGGTTCGCTGATCTTCGGCGGCACATACGCGCTGCAATTGCGCCTCCAGGCCATGGGCTTGCAGCTGCCCATTCCCTATGAGACCTTTTTAGCTTTACCGTATATCGTGACCATCATCGCCCTGGTGATCGCAGGCCGTCAGGCCTCCTATCCCGCGGCGTTGTTGAAACCATATCGCCGGGAGTAGTTTATCTCTATAATATTCACGAAAAGATTTATAAGGAAACCAGGAACGCCGTTAGGCGGGCAGGGCTGTTCAATTCTAGGCAGACCAGACTTCGGAAGTCTCAAAAGTGTTCTACTGGAGTGAACTTGACGTGATATCAAGCTGATTTTGCCCACGAAATGCTTGCCGGGAGACTTCCGAAGTCTCATAAGCAATATTGGTTTTAGAATTGAACAGCCCTGGTTAGGCGGGAATTATTCTTGCTTTCCTGGATTCCTTATTGATAATCTAAACGCATTTTTTCTATATTGTTTTTAATCCGTGTGAATCCGCATCATCCGCGTAATCCGTGTTCTATTTCATGGATGTACGATAGAGATTGCATCGTATAAAATCTTATTTTTGCCTGGTAATGTTTGAAATAGATAAAGGAAAATATGACTAACCAATTTGACATTTTGATAAAAAACTGCCAGTTGCGCGCCCAGTCGGAAAAACGTTATGATCTCGGCGTCTCCGGGGGGAAGATCGCTGCGCTTGGCGAGAGTCTGACCGGGGAAGCTCAAACGGTGATCGATGCCCAGGGCAACCTGGTTACGGAAGCCTTCGTCAACACCCATCTGCACTTATGTAAGGTATATACATTGCCCATGATGGACGAGCTGGCCATGCAGGATTATCATGGCGCCGATATGGGCAAGGCCATGACCGCTATTGAGCTGGCGGCGCGGATCAAAGAACAATACGACGAATCCTGGATCATTAAGAATGTCCGTAAAGCCGTTGCCCTCTCTGCAATCTACGGCGGAACGCACATTCGCGCCTTCGCAGATGTAGACAGCAAGGCCAAACTGATCGGCGCTAAAGCCCTGATCCAGGCACGCGAGGAGTTCAAGGGTATCGTTGATATTCAAGTGGTGGCCTTCGCACAGGATGGCATTGTGCGCGAACCCGGCGCGGCTGATCTGATGCGCCAGGCGATGGAGTTAGGCGCTGATGTGGTTGGCGGCATCCCCTGGATCGAATTCACCGATGCCGATATCGCCGAGCACGTCAAAGTTAGCTTCGACATCGCCGAAGAGTTCGACAAGCCCGTCTCCATGCTGGTCGATGACGCTGGCGACCCCGGTCTGCGCTCCCTGGAGTTGATGGCCCTGGAGACGATCAAGCGCGGCTGGCATGGCCGCTCGCTGGCGCACCACGCCCGCGCTATGGCCCTTTACCCCAAACCTTATTTGCAGAAAGTCGCCGCGTTGTTGAAACAAGCTCAAATGGGCGTGGTCAGCGATCCGCATACCGGCCCGCTACATGCCCGCGTGGGCGAGCTTCTCGAAGAAGGCGTGCTGGTGTGCCTGGGCATGGACGACATCTCCGATGCTTATTATCCCTATGGCCGCAACAATATGCTCGAAGTGGCCTTCCTGGTCTCGCACCTGCTGTGGATGACCACCCGTGGGGAGATGGAAACCCTCTATGACATGGTTACCACGAAGCCTGCCCAGTGCATCGGTTTGCAGGATTTCAAGATCAAAGTTGGCGCGCCGGCTAATATCGTTGTGCTGGGTGAACCCAATGTCCTCGAAGCGCTGCGCAACCACGAAGCCCCAGCCTACGTCATTAGCCATGGAAAACTGGTCGATCAGGAGAAGATGAAAGAGATCGCAAAGAGCCAGGAGTGGTCCGCGTAAAAATCAGTGTGAGTGCTTGGAGTGCTTTGTTTCCTATGGAAATAACATTCACTTTAGAAAAAGGTGAAATGGTCAATAGAAAATTGAACACCTGGATTTCTATAAGGAAACCAGGAAACCATGAATTTTTATTCCTGAATTCCTGGCTTCCTCATAGATCATTTTGTTGATTTGTGTTCAACTTATCCTTGACGAAGGCACATCTTAGAAAAAGGCTGTAAAAATGTCTGATTTAGTCAATGTCAAATTAACGGTAAACGATGAATTAGTCCAGGCCGAAGTGCGCCCGGATATGAGCCTGATGGAGTTCATACGCGAATATCTCGGTTTGACAGGCACCAAAAATGGCTGTGATAGCGGTCACTGTGGAGCCTGTACGGTCATCCTGGATGGCAAAGCCAGACGAGCCTGTCTGGTGCGTATGTCCAAAGTGGATGGGGGGCGCGTCGAAACCGTCGAGAGTTTATCAAGCGATGGGAGTCTGCACCCGCTGCAATACGCTTTCGTGGAGAAAGGGGCTGTGCAGTGCGGCTTCTGCACCCCCGGCATCCTGATGACGTCAAAGGCATTACTGGATGTAAATCCCGAGCCTACCGACGAAGATATCAAGAAAGCGCTGACGACCAACCGCAATTTGTGCCGCTGCACGGGTTATGTAAATATCATCGAAGCAGTCCATGCCGCCGCAGAAATGATCGCCGCAGGAGAATCTCCTGGTAAGCCAGAGCCAGAAGGTGATCAGGTTCGATCTACTTTGCTAAGCAGCGATGCGATTGGGAGGGTAACGGGAGCGACAAAGTACGGGGATGACCTCAGGTTGGAGGGGATGCTGTATGGCAAAATCTTGTGGGCAGAGCACCCTCATGCTGAGATATTGGGCATTGATAATGCGGAAGCTGAAGCCATGGATGGCGTAGCTGCGGTAATTACAGCCAGAGATATTCCTGGGAAGAACCAGGCTGGGCTCATCATTCGCGATCAACCGGCCATCGCGGCAGACAAGGTGCGCTATATGGGCGATGCGTTGGCCGCGGTCTTTGCAGAAACCTCTGAAATTGCAGAAGAAGCCCGGGGCAAGATCAAAGTAACGTACAAAGTTTTACCTGGCGTTTTCACCCCCCAGGAGGCCTCCCAGCCCGATGCGCCCAAAGTCCACGAAAAGGGCAACCTGGCTCATCACGCCAAGATCGAGCGCGGTGATGTGGATGAGGCCTTTGCGCGCTGCGGTGTCATCGTCGAAGGGGATTACACCACACCTTTCATTGAGCACGGTTTCATCGAGCCAGAATCAGGTATTGCCTTTCCATCGGAGGATGGCGGTGTGACATTGCATGTTGGCACGCAAAGCGCCTTTGATATTCGCACACAGCTTACTGAAATCCTGGCCATGCCGGAGGAAAAGATCCGTGTGGTTCAAATTCCGATAGGCGGCGCATTTGGCGGTAAAGAAGATATGATCATGGACTCATACCTGGCTTTGGGTGCATTGCGCACTGGAAAGCCGGTGAAGATCTTGTTATCTCGTCAAGAATCGCTGCGAGTTCATGCCAAACGCCATCCTGCCTGGATGCACTATAAAACCGGCGCCGATGCGGACGGGAATATCCTGGCGATTGAAGCCTATTCTACAGTCGATGCTGGAGCCTACATGTCGCTTAGTTTCGATGTGTTGGAGAATATGCTGGTGTTCGGCGCGGGCCCTTACTATGTCCCCAACTTGCGCTTAGAGGGTTGGGCCTGGTATACCAACAACGTGCTTTGTGGCGCGATGCGCGGCTTCGGCGTCAATCAAATAGTGATTGGGCTTGAGCAGCAGTTGGATGAAATCGCGCGCCAACTCGACATTGACCCCTTCGAACTGCGCCTGATCAATGGTCTCGATGTGGGCCTGCCGACAGCTGCCGATCATGTGCTAGAAGAAGGCGTGGTTTCGATCAAGGAAACCGTACAGGCGGCCCGAGAGGCCTTTATGGAGATTCAGCTTCCGACCTCGAATGGCAGCAAGAAGATTGGCGTAGGTGTCGCATCCGCAGTCAAAAATATTGGTTTTGGACACGCCCTGAAAGAAAGCGCAGGCGTGGTTCTCGAACTGGATAAGTCTGGGCGTATCGTGGTGAAGCAAAGCCAGCATGAATATGGACAGGGCGCTCGTGGATATATCGCGCAGTTAGTGGCGGATGATTTGGGTATTCCTATTGAAGATATCGAGATCATTGGCCCGGATACAGCCCTCACCCCTGCAACCGGCGCAACCACTGCCTCCCGCCAGACGTTCATGACCGGTAATGCGCTGATTATGGCTTGCGATAAACTCAAGAGGGAGGTCTTCGGTCATGCAGCAGAAATCCTGGAAGTAGAACCGGGCAAACTAAGATTACAGGGGGATCAAGCCCTTGATCCAGAGTCAGGCAAAACTGTGCCCCTGGGGGAGATGGGTGAAAGTTTTGTCTCTAAAGCGCGTTACACAACGCCGCCAACTGCCGAGCTGCTGGAAGAAGATGCCAGCCACTACGGCAAGCCCGATTTCGAATCGCGCCCTACACACTGGTGTTATACCTATAACACCCAGGTGGCGATTGTTGAAGTCGATACGAAAACCGGCCAGGTGGATGTGCTGACAGTCATCTCTGTTAACGACCTGGGAAAGATCATCAACCGTCAGGCGGTCGAGGGACAAATCCATGGCGGTGTTATGATGGGGGTAGGGTATGCTCTTTCTGAACAGTATATTGTCGAAAACGGGGTCAATCTGACCAATACTTTGCACAAAATCCGCCTGCCGGGAGCGGATATGACCCCGGAAATCATTCCAGTGTTGTTGGAAATCCCCCACCCACAAGGGCCTCATGGGGCAAAGGGCTTTGCCGAAGCGCCTTCTATGGCAACCGCGCCTGCCATTCTCAATGCCATTTATGATGCCACGGGTGTGCGTGTAAGAGACCTTCCTGCGGATAAGAAAAAAGTACTGAGTTTATTACAAGAAAGAGAGTGAATCTGATTCGCCCCAACAAAATTTGTCTGAAAAATGCACACGCCCCCAATCCTGGGGGCGTGTAAAAATATCTAGCAGGCTGTCGGAGAAGTAGGGATGTCACCACCAAAAGGAGCGAAATATACCCCAAAGAGCGGCTAATGGCCTTGCCAATGATCTAAAACGAACCGTGGCGAGGCAAATTTAGGGCAAAACGCGCAGATATAGT
>JADHXE010000061.1 GCA_016783125.1 Anaerolineales bacterium | reverse complement strand
GTTGGTTAGCCGCGTCTCTCTACCAAAGATTAGCCTGTTTTTTTGAACTTGCATTCAGTTCAAATACGCTTATCTCTGCAATTTGCCCTTTTCTCCTGCTCCACCTTAGCTCAACTGCCCCTATTCCGGGAATTGCTGGTATCCAGTTAGGTCTCCGACGATCAGGCTTATGATTCCGTCGGGATATGCCTGATAGATCTGTCCAGTACCACTATCAACAACGAAAACGGCACCTGTTACAGGACTGACAGCCACGTCAAAAGCTTCGACAAAACCGGATGCATATTCATATGTTTCGCCATCTGGTGTGGTTCTCAAGACAGAGGTTGAGTTAGCCACAGAGAAGATATCTCCATTTGGAGCAACATCAATGGCGAAACGGGGATGATCACTGGCTATCAGGCGTTGAGAACCATCGCGGTCAATCTGCCACAACTTGTCGTAGTCACTAACATAAAGACGCCCAAGTGAGTCAAAAGCCACCCCCCAAGGATTATGATTGGGTATACGAGCAAAAATAGATAGGCTGCCATCGTCGGATATCTGGTATAAGGTCTCGCGTTCATAGTGCAAAGTGAATAAAACTTCGTTGAACGGACTAACAGCAACGAAATTAGGCGACTCGATAACAGGTTTGAATATTTGTTGTGCCGACCATCCTTCGGGCAAATCAAAATCCACAACTTTTGGAAGTGTTGCATTATCAGTTATTTCCCCATAAGTCGGTGTAGGAGTATTTTCGATTGCATCAAAGGACGCATCTTGTGTGGGCAATATAGTAACCGTTGGCTCTTTGACAAGAGTTGCTGCCGCAGTAATTTGAGTTGTTGTGACAGCTTGGACTTCCGAGGTAATAAGAGGTTGAACAGTAGAGTTTCTACATCCTACCGCAGTCAGGCCTAGTAAAAAGATTAACATAATGGAATAGAGCGTACCGAGCTTCATGATCTACTTCTTTATGATTAGATGATCAACCATAGGTGTTACTTTTCAAAATACAATGCAATGTGCTAAGCGGCACAACAGGTGGCTTGCGTCACCTGATGATTAACATCGTTTATCCCATGTTTGTCGTCAAGTGACGATAAATACCTTATATCATTATAGCCTATTTCGACTTCACTACTCCGTCGTTTCATCATCTAATAAGCAATCCAACGGGCTTCGAACTTGTTCCAAACGAGGTTTCAACACATGCGTATACAGCATTGTGGTTTCGATGTCCGCATGTCCCAGCAACTCTTGAATATAACGAACATCCACCCCATCTTCCAGCAAATGCGTGGCGAAGGAATGGCGCAGCGTGTGCAAAGTGGCTTCGGAATTGATTTGAGCTTTCTCGCGCGCCCGCTGAAGAATCCGTTGTGCAGTGCTGGCGGAAATATGCGATTTGGGTTCTTTTCCAGGAAACAGCCAATCGACGGGTCGATATTCCCGGTAATAATCTCGCAAGAGAAGCAGGGCCTTATCAGCCAGAATGGTGTAGCGATCCTTATCCCCTTTGCCGCCAACGACCCGGATCTGATGTCGATCAGTGAGAATCCCTTCAATTCTCAGTTGGATCGCTTCACTCGCTCTCAATCCAGCAGAATAGACCAGGGTTAGAAACGTCTCGCTTTTCAAACTATCAGCAGATTGCAGCAGGCGTTGAATTTCATTCTTGCTCAACACCAACGGCAATTTCTTATCGCTCTTTGCACCTGGGAGATCACTGATCTTTTCAGGCTGCTTCAGCACACTTTCATAGTACACAATCAATGCAGCCTTGGCCTGCCGCACATAAGAAGCCGACAAATCGCTATCCAACATCTCCACCAGATAAGCCCGCAAATTTCCTTCCTCGGCTGAAGATGGGTCTTTTCGCAGCCACCTTAGAAAGCGCAGCATGTGCAGGCGATAGTTGGCACGAGTGTTTGGACTGTATTCCCGCAGTGTCAACTCTTCATCGAGCGCAGCCACAACCAGCTTTACCTGATCCGATGATAACTCAGGCGAAGCGGCTCGGACTGATTCTGCCACCACAACTCGATCTCCCAGGAACTGTTCCTGGATTTTCTCGATCGCGTCCTGCGAATACGGTACGGACCACACTTTCTGTTGTGGATGCCATTCCCGTCCAGGAATCCTTTTGACAGTGGCTACCCGCTCTGGCGAATATCGAAACTGCAAGACCAGACGCTCGTTCTCTCCATTTGTGATGTGGATGGTACCCATTTGGGCTTACATTTTCTCCTGACTATATCCAACCAGTATCCAGACAGTATCCCAACGTTTGTCAACTGGGTGGTTAACTACCTGATATTAGTTATATTCTACAATTTTATCACAAGATTATACGCCTCTATCTGATACTCTTCCCTCTGCAAATTTTCTTCTTGACAAAACCACGGGGGGATGAGTACAATCTCTCTCGTAGTGTCCTATCTGACGGGAGTCCCCCGTCTTGCTGCTGAATAGAATCAGCCGCAAGATTTCCCGCCCAGATCAGGGCGCTTTTTGTTTTAAGCAACTTTTTGAAGGAGCATTATATGAAACGATATTTTCTCATCCCCACCCTGATCCTGATCGTTGGGATCGCAGCTTGTTCTCCAGTGGTAGAAAACCCAGAGGAATATACGCTTGGTGCGACCGTGGAGCAAGCTATCCCAATTGTCGATGCCGAGGCAGAAACCGATGAAGAAGAACTTTTGCCAGCTGAAGATGCAGTGCTTTCGCTGTCGGAAATATCGCCATCAGCAACTATTTCAATACAAGATACTGCCCCATTACGGGAAAAAGAATCCGCACCGGAGCAGCACGATAATCCAGTCCCAAGCATGCCCATCATCACCGAGGCGCACCAAGGCTTCACATACAGACCCGGGCAGGTGGTCGCTATTCTGGCCGAGGGCTTCGAAGAAGGCGACACCCTGGCTGTTACGCTCGTGCACGAAGACCAGGGCCAGATCGATACCCAATTCGTATCCCCGGTAAGTTCCCGCGGAAATATCCCCATCTATCTCTCGGTAGAAATAGATGAAGCTGGCATATACCCCGATGGGGCATACACCTTCCGGGTTTCAGGAAGTGAGGGGACGCGAAAAACATACACTTTCTCGCTAGACTTTCTTACTCCGGCGGACACAGCCCCCTTCGAAGGCTGCGGCGTGTATCCGGAACCCGTGTTGGACAGCATCGTCTTCGTATGGTGCACGGGGTACGTGCCTTCAGCGGCTCCATTAGATATTCGCGGCGTGGTCAACGGAGAAGAATTATTCACCGATATCGTTGACACTATCTATAGCGATGGCATCGCCCTGTACGTTCTCGACATCTTTGACGATGACCCCGCGGGAGAATGGGCGATGGAGATTGGCCAGGACAAACTCACATTCGATGTCCCAGGAGAAACCCATGAATAGATCGAAAACCACCCCAATATTCATCACAGGCTTGATGATTACTCTCACCCTATCGCTATTGATGACCAGCACCGTATCCGCTCGCAGAGCAGGGTCGGATAGTTGGAGCAACCCGGCCTGTTCGGAGCCGTCAAGCACGTTGTCCGGCAACTCATACGAGGCATATATCATGGCGATCAGGGGCACATCGACGTATGAATACATTCCCGCAGATTGTCCCTCTTGCAACGCACCCGCTGCACCCGCACCGCGGAATAACGATGATGACGAAGAAGAATATCATTCGCCCGCACCCGCACCTGCACCCGTGCCAACAGCCTGCGTCCCCCAATACCACGCGCCTACGCTGTCCATGGGCGGATACATCCCGCCGTACCCCCTGGTGCTGGGCCAAGACCCGGACAAGTTGGGTGTGGATGTGACCATCACGGCCCAGGGCGGCGCGAAAACCAACAGCTGCCCCGGCGACTCCCGCGGCACGATCACTACCTTCCAACTGGACGAGGTCACCCTGTCCCCCGAAGCCATCGCTCGCATCCAGGGTGAACTCCAAAAAGCCTATCCAGGCGCGCACGTCTTGGGCAGCTACCCCCTGCATCCCGCGCCATCCATATCCCTGGGATCGAACGCCACCCTGCGCTTCCACTTCGACCCTCAAGACCCCGGCGCATACAACGTCCTCGTCACGGTTACCCAGCACGATGGGCAGACCGCATCGCAAACGTTCCAGGTTCCGGCGCATTTATTGGAAGCGACAATCTCCTGGTGAGCAGATCAGCTGGGGAGCACGGGAGCATGGGAGAGAGGGAGAACGCCAGAGGCGGGTCTACGACCAAGAAAAGCACCCTCTCACCCCAGCCCCCCAAGCTCCCTAGCTCCCCTGCACCCTAGCCCCCCTAAGCCCCCATGCCCCCCAATACCCTGCTTCTCCCCTTCATCTGGCTGCTCAACGGCATCCTGGCCCTAACCTATCTCACGATTGAGAACATCACCATGGTGCTGCTGGCCTTCCCGTTGTACTGGCTGATCTCGACTACGGAAAAGGCGCAGCGTCCCTGGATGATGGGTGCCGGTGGCATGGCATTGGCTGGAGCGATGTTTGGTTCGCTGGCCGTCGGCATCTGGTTGCTGGTGATGGCTTCCGCCAGCGTCTTGACCATCCGTCTGGAGAAGTTCAACCCGCATACGCTCAGATGGCGGGTAGCAGGCGGCATTGCTGCATACGCCCTGGTCGGGCTGGGTGCGGCGATCTACAAACTCCTGGCCCCTTCGATGATGTCGGACAGCTTCTTCGCCCAGGGGCAGGTATATCTCTCCACAATCGTGGGCGTTGCCACCATTATTGCCCCTGTCGGTTTTCTAGGGATGCTAGTGCAGGCCGTATGGGCGCACCCACCGCTGGAAGGATCACCCGAAGACATGTACTCCCAGATTCGCACGCGAGGGAGAAGGTGAAGCGTAGCAAGTGGCAAGCGCAACGTGTCACCGTGCCAGGTGGGAACGCAGCCCAAGTAAACTTGAAACTTGATACTTGCACACTTGCACACTTGCACACTTGAAACTGATCAATGAACATCCTCGACAACGGCATCGAAGTCCAAGACGGACAGTTCCAATATCTCTGGTTTCGGATCGTGGATGATCTCGGCCAGCACCGTTACCGCGCCGTGGCGCTGCGCGAGCTGACGGCATTGGCGCTGGATGACAAGGAGATCGAGGACTACAACGTCTGGGGCAAACAATGGGGCGCAGTGCAGGGGCTATACAACGCCGGGGTGGATTTCGTCTACACGGCTGCGGGGATATACACGCCCGATCACGTTGGCGTGGTGCAGTTCTACGGCACAGCTTCCGATGGAAGCAGCATCGAGGACGCTTCCCGCCTTGCGCTGCGCAACCTGAATGCCGTCGAAGCTGTACTTGCCAACCAGCAGCAATCCAAAACCAGGCCGCCGCTTTTGCGCTGGATCGAGTGGTATCTGGATTTCATGACCCAGCGAGCGAAGAACGTGATTGCTATTTTAGGGCATCCCGATCCCCGTGATGGGCGCAAGGGCATCCGCCTGATGGACGGCGGGGTGATCGACGACGGCGAAGACCTATCCAGCGAACAGAACGAAATGCTCTTCCGCGGTTTAGCAAAGCTGCGGGAAGATTTCGTGTTTCAGATCACGGCGGAACATCTGCATCACAATGATCTGGTCAAATCGCTATTCCGCGTGGCAGGGGAAGCCTCGAAGGTGGCCTCTCGAAGACGTGGAGCAATCTCCATCGGCGCCAGCCTGAGCATCCCCCTGATGGCGGCGCTCAACAACTCGCTTTCCGGCGGGCATACGCTGGGCGAAACACAGCAGCACTCGGTCAGCGATGGGCAGAATCACAGTTGGGGGGAAGGGCATACCGACAGCCAGGCGCACACGGAGAGCTTTGCGCACACCAAAGGCACATCCAAATCGGAAGGGATAGCGGTTACTCACACAGAAGGCCAATCTCTAACGATCAGTGAAGCGGACACGGTCAGCGAATCGGATACTGTCAGTCATGCCATAACTGAAGGCGAAGCCCACACCCAAAGCCAGTCCACGACCCGCTCATCAGGCTCATATTCCGGTTGGAGCCAGGGTGGGTCCAACACCGTTACACAAGGCAACTCTCAAGGCGTCAGCCAGCAGGCCACCACAGGCTCATCCGTGAGTACGGGTGTGTCGGGCGGGGTAAGTGTTGGCGCGCAGGGCAATGTGGGTATTCCGGGAACGTTGGGCGCAGGTGTTTCGGGCAACGTGAACGCAGGGGTGAACGTTACGGGATCAGAATCCGGCTCCGTATCCCAGGGCGTATCCAGCGGCGTGACGAACAGCGTTGGTACAACCAGCAATTGGGGTGCATCCGGCGGCAGTTCTTCCGGTGTGGCCCATACCACTGGATCAGCCCATACGACAAGCCAGTCGGAAACCTGGGGGGAAGCACACACCGAAGGCAAAGCACACACCGACGGCAGGGCTGTGTCCACGATGGAGGCCGATGCAGTCACGCGCTCCTGGGGTTGGGGCGAAAGTGAGTCCTTCACCTCGGGTCGGGCGGATACTGTCGGGCAAGCTGATTCCAAACAGGAAGGTTGGGGAGAGAGCCATCAAGAGGGGCAAACCCTGGGCTGGAACGTTGGCCGCAACACCATGACGGGCATCACCCGCGGCCTGTCCACTGGTCTGATGCCGGGCATCTCGATCAACCGTTCCTGGCAAACCGAGGATGATGTGGCTGACCGGCTGACCGAAATCCTGCGGGGTGTGGAAGGTCTGCTCAATGTGGCAGCCTCGGAAGGCGGTTTCCTGGGAGAAGCGCTCTTGCTGACGGCTACGGATAATGGCGCGGTAGCCGGTGAAGCGCTGGTTCCGCAGGCATTTCGCGGTCCCAAAAGCCCCACCCCCGTTCTGACCGTCTCACCACAGGGGCCGGACGCCAATTTATTACGCTCGCAGGCATTAGCCTTCACCACATCCCGCAAACCCGATCCGAATGATTTCCTGAGCGGCGCGCTGGGTGGATTGTATTCAACGGTGCTGACGTCTCAGCAGTTGGCGGCATACACCGCTCCGGCCATTTTCCGGGAAGGCACGGTGCGCGTGATCCCTGCCATTCCCAAGGACAGCTTAGGTTTCTATCCCGATATGCCCGGTGAAGTCTTGATGGGACACCAATTCTCACCCGAGACCGCCGACCTGACTAATGCTCCCGTGATGCTGGCCAAAGACCGCTTCGTGCATATGATGTTCGCGGGCGCCACCGGATACGGCAAGTCCGTAGGCGCGGAACGTCTGGCGTATGAGATCGTGCGCAAGTGGGGTATGCGCGTGGTCGTCCTGGACTTCGGCGCTGGATGGCGGCAATTGCTCAACGCGCCAGGCATCGAAGAGCAGGTCGATATCCGCCAACTGACCCCATACGGCGTGCGCCCGCTGCGCTGGAACCCCTTACAAATCTCCCGCTACATTATCCCCGAAATCCAGTTAGCCGCTTTTGTAGACATCTTCGGCAACGTAGGTCAACTCGGCGTCAAGCAGCAGAAACACCGTTTCTTCGACGCCGTGGAATTCATCTACTTGCAAAAGGGCGTGCTGGTCAACGATCCCAAGATACTGGATGATCCGGTTTGGGGAAAGGTCGCGGATCAGGAAGAAGCTGCCACCTGCGGGTATCCAGTTGGCACGAAGCTGCGTTCGATGGACATCCGCGAGCGGCAAAAGATCGCCGTATACCGTTCCAAGAGCGCCAGCTTGCAGGATTTGTATGACGAGATCGAACAGCGCCGCGACGCCATGCCCGCCCGCGATCAAGTAGGCAGGGGCATACTCGACGGCATCTTGGAGCGCATGAAGACCTTGCTGCGGGGTGCTACTGCGGCTCAATTTGCGGCTGGATATGATGCCATCGATGTTGCCGAATTGGGTAATGATGAAAAGCCATTGCTGGTGCTCGAAGGCGGCAAGCACCTGGATCAGTTCTCCAAAGCCTGGCTGCTGTCCTGGGCCGGGTGGCTGCTCTACCAGGATATGGTGGAGCAAAAAGATCGCCAACTGATAACGGGCGATGCTGAACTGATCATGTTCTTCGAAGAAGCCAATATCATCTTCAGCGGCTTGGGGGCGCGCGACGAGAACAATAAAGGTGCACCCACTGTGGCTGAACAGTATGACAATATGTTCCGCGATTCGCGCAAGTACGGAGTGCGTTTTGTGATCATCACCCAATCGCCTTCGCTGATCCCGGCTGGGGTGCGCAGTTCATGCTCCAGCGTATTCTTGGGCTATCTCAGTGAACCCGACGACAAAGATGTGGCGCTATCAACGATTGCCCGCAGTGAGAAGGGTTTCCATGATGAACCCTGGCGGCGGTTTGTGGCCGATCAGGGTATTGGGATGAATTTGGGGCGATTGCCATATACCTTCGAGCGCAGCGAAATGCGGCCTTTCCTGTTCCGTCCGCTGATGTTGAAGGCCAAGGAACCGGATGATGCAGAAATCGCAGAAGTATTGGGAAGGATCGCCCTGTGAATCAAAACCAGATACTGCTGATATTCGTGGGGATGGCGGTGCTGGCCCTGCTGGTCGCCGCTTTGATCCCCGACATAGAAGCGCAGGACGATCAGCTGATCTGGCAGCCCAATTCCTTGAGTACGGCAACCGCTACCCTGACACCCACTGAAGGTTGGTTTGACGATCTGCCCACGCCTTCGTATGTCACGTTCACGCCCACACCGGATTTGACGCAAACGCAGATGCCCACACCTGATACCAGAACACCTGACATCGAAGCAACCCCCACATTGGGCATCACAGACATCCTAATCACACTGACAGCCGAATCTGAGAGATAACAATGACGCAAAATGACCCAAATAAAATTCCAGCGAAAACCGTGCAAAGCTTGAACGCCCTGCGCGCGCTCTTTGGCGACGAAGAACAGACCATCGTGGTCAAGGTTGACGAACACGAGCAGCTCTTAGGCTACGAAGTGCGACCGCTGGCCGATGTCGTTGCCGATTTAGCCATCAATGGGTTTGGAAAAGAAAAACGTGGGGCGTAAAGCGCGAAGCGGGGAGCGAAACCAATCTCACTCTCCGCTCCTCGCTCCCCGATCCACGCTGCACATCAATAATTCTATCTGGAGAAAAAATATATGAACATCAAGAAAATCATTCCGATCATCGCCGCGCTTTTCGTGGCCTTTCTGGCCATCAGTTTGCTGGGCGCCCGTGAAGCCGAGAAAACCGAGGTGGTTGTGCTGGAGCAAAATCTACCACCTGGCCACACGATCATCGAAGCCGACATCGCGCTGGCTGAGATGCCGGTGGCCAACCTGCCCGCGGACGTGATCGCGGACCCCGCGCAGACTCTGGGCGGGGTATTGCGCGTCTCGCGCTCGGAAGGTGATTTCCTGGCAGCCAGTCACCTGGGCGGCGATGTGTTGGAACTGGCATCCGATGAACGCGCCGTGACTATCGAAGTCAGCGACTCGGCTGGCCTGGCAGGACAGTTGAAACCTGGTGATTTCATTGGGGTGACCGCCATCCTTGCCGAAAATGACTTCACCTACGCCAAAGTGGCCGCCGAAGGATTGAAAGTCCTGAGCGTCTCGCCCGAGTTTCAAGCCATCGACCCGGCCGCCTACCAGCAGGGATATTCGCAGGACGAAGACAGCTTTGGCGCCGTCGAAGCCGCGCCGGACCGCAGCCCGAAAGGCACCATCACCCTGGCTGTGCCGGTGGACGCGATGGTCATCGCCTACGATTTCTTTGCCTATGGCGCCGAGGACGAATTTCTTCTCGTCAATGTCATCGAGCTGTTACAAGGACTGGATCAGGATAACCGGGTATCGTTCTCGCTTTACCTGATGCCCGATGATGCGCTGGCTTTCAAGACCGCGGGCATCTTCCTGCAGAACTTGATCGTCACCCCCGGCCCGACACCGACACCCACCCCAACTCCCTTCGGCTGGACGGGTGAGCCTGAAGCCACCCCAGAACCCACCGCAACACCATAGGAATTGATATGTCTTGGAATACACAAGGAAACGATACGGTCACCGTATTGCTGGCGGGACCGAAGAACCGCAGCGATGTCTGGCAGACCGCGCTGGCAAAAGACGCGCGCTTCCGCGTATCGGCCATTGCCAATGCACCCGATGATCTGATGGTCAAGCTGGCATCCAGGCCAGATGTTGTGCTGGTGGATTCGGCCATGTTTGGGGATGCGGACGGCTTCGTCAGCGCCATGCGCAGTATGAGCGAAGATGTCTATGTGGTGTTGCCGCAGCTTGCACCCAACGACGAGCAGGGGATCCGCTCCGAACTGGCCGGACTTCCCCATCTCAAAGGGCTGTATGCAGTAGACATGAATTTGCAGACGCTGGTTGAGAAAATTTTCGCTGACACGCGTGCCGCGAAAATGGCATCCAGCGCAGGCGCGTGGGGCGCCATGTCTGGCAACGGTCACCGGCCAGTAACTGCGCGCATCATCACAGTTTGGAATATCGCCGGTGGGGTCGGCAAGACCACTATCGCATCCAGCCTGGCGTATCTGGCATCACAACGCGGCTATCCAACTCTGCTGATAGGGATGGGGTCTCCCCCGGATGACCTACCCATGATGCTGCGTCTCAGCCCGGAGCCGAACCTGGCGCATTGGCCGCAAAATCCGACCGTCGAGGGGCTGCGCGTGATTACCCAGAAAGTTGGTTCGATGAATGTACTGGGCGGCTTTGTCGATGATATGGCCGCCGGGCAGATGTCGAGTACCAACCGGGACAGTCCGGGATCGTTCCAGTCGCTGATCAACACCGCTATCCGAGAATATGCCGTGGTGGTGATCGACACACCGCCATCGTCCCAAGCCGCGCTGGCATTGGGTGTTTCCAATCACCTGGTACTGGTCGGTACGCCTTCGATGGCTTCCGCGATGCGCACGGCAGAGGCATATCGCATGGTCTTCGAGCGCATGACCGGGATGCACAGTCTTTCTGAAACCACCTCTTACCTGGCTCTGAACCGGGCCGGGAAACGGGTCGAACCGCGCGATTGGCACCGCTGGGCGGCAGAGGCCGTGAATGGGGGTTTCTTGCCGCTGATTGCCACCATCCCTGACAACGACGCTGTAGGGATTGCTCAGGACGAGCGGGTTATCCCCGTGGAGCGGTCTGAGGCCTTTCGAGGGGCGCTGATGCCTCTGGCTGATGCGCTGTTCTCCGAGAACTATGGCAGCAGCGGGAACACGGGCCGTACGAAGAGCATTCTTGGCGTGAAGGTAAGGTACTAATTCGACCGAAGATGGGAGACCGGCGACCGAATACCAACGGCGTTAATAACCCGGTCATCCGTCCTCTGTCCCCGGTCAACTCCAAAGGAGTTTCCTTATGTACAACAACGCTAATCCCTGGCAGCAAATGATGAATAACCAGGCCTTGCCGGATACTGCGCGGAGCGAGATCGTCGATGCCGCGGTGGGGGAACTTGATCATTTGCCGCTGGACGTTATCCGAGATCGTACCCGGCTGCGCGAGGAAGCTGTGCGCGCCATTCATGCTGCGGTGGCCAACCTGGGGCGGGCTGTGTCCGAAACTTTGGTACCCACACTGGTGGATCAAGTCGTCGCCAAAGTGGGCGGCTTGAGTTTCTTCCACGAACTGCTGCCGCCCATCCGCAATGACCTGACTGAGATCATGATGAATGCGGACGGTTCATTGTGGGGAATCAAAAAAGATGCAAGGAACGCCGAGCGTCTAGAATACCATCCCGATGAGCAAGAGACCTGGCGGGCGGTGGAAGCTTTGCTGGCTCCCATCGGACGCGCCATTTCAAAAGCAACGCCATTGGTCAACGCCAAAATTCCCCGCGGCGATGGCATGGGCGGGGCGCGCGTGCATATCGTCCATCCCCGCCTGGCACCTGGTTCTGGCTATCCGGTGATCAATATCCGCATCTTTGAACCGAGGCCCGTCACGCTGGAACAATTGCTGGAATGGGATGTAGCACCGGCGCATGTCCTGGATGCCCTGGTGGGCTGGGTGGCAGGCGAATATCGCCTGCTGATCTCCGGTGCAACGGCTACGGGCAAAACCACTGTACTCTCAGCGATCGCAAACGGCATCCCCAGGGGTGCGAGGGTGGTCAAGATCGAAGACCCGGAAGAAATCTGGATCGACCATCCCCATGTCGTCAGCCTGGAAGCAAGACCATCTCAAATCGGGTCGAACACCCCTGGCGTGACGGTCAAAGACCTGGTAGACAGCGCCTTACGGATGTCCCCGCGCTGGCTGATCGTGGGTGAGGTGCGTACCGGTGATGTGGCCAACACGCTCTTTCGGGCGCAGATGTCCGATCATCCCGGTCTGTCCACCTTCCATGCCACAGACCCGCGCCACGCCGTGCATCGCATGGCTTTGATCATGTTCGCCGACGAGGGTATTCGTATGGCCGCGGCCAAAGAGAACTTCTCCCAGGCCATTGACCTGGTGGCACAGATCGGCTGGCTGAAAGGCCGCCGTCAACTTGTGGGGGTTTGGGCGGTGCGCAAAGAACTCAAAGGCGGCGATGTGGCCATGGATGATGTCTATTTGGCCGATGGCTACCGCATGACAGAAGACGATGTGCGCATCGGCGCCATCCAGAGAATCTTCGAGACGGCGGAAGCCAACCCCGGCCAGGCATATTGGCATGCGCAAGCACATCTCGATACAGAAGCAGCCGCAGAAGGGCAGGTGAGATTATGAACGATGTATGGATTGATAGCGCATTGAAACTGGTTGCCGCGGTTGCCGCAGGCGCGGGTGCGTATTTCCTGTTCACCCTATTGGTCAACCAGATCAGGGGGGTAAGCCAGGCTGAGAGCTTGCGCGATTACTACCGGCAGCGGGGACGGGCAGACGATCCTGTTTCAGCCAACCCCAGGGTGGTGCAAATCAGTGAGCTGAGCAAAACACGCCTGGCATTCCTGCGCTTCGGGATGGATGTTTCCGGGAAAGAAGAAGTCGCCACCTATTCGCTAATGGCCCTGATCGGGGTTCCGGGGATACTGATCTTCAACGCCTTCCATCTAGGCTGGCCGATCTCGATTGCGGGCGGCAGTGTATTGGGCTATGCCATCACCCATGGCTTCGTCAATGCCCAGTGGGAAAAGGTGCGCCTGGAGATCGAGAAGGAAATCCCCACCTTCCTGCGCAATCTGTCGGGCATTCTCAAAGCCGAACCCAATATCCTGGAAGCCTTGTCGAGTTCCAGAGAAGCCTTGGACCCTGAGAAACCGCTGGCCGCCTGGGTGGAGACTTTCATCACCCGCATCCAGCGTCAGGGACGCACGGCTTTCGAGAGTTTGCTGATCGAGGCCAACGGTATTTCGTCTTCATTGGCATTGGTTGTCTTCGAAGTCCAGCGCATGGGCGAGACCGGCGGAGCAGGCTATACCGCCGCCTTCCATGAGACGGCCAAAAATCTCAACGAAATCCTGAATGTCAAAGGCCAGGCAGCGGCGGTGGCTTCCGGAAAGAAAAATATCGCCCTGGCCATTATCGGCGCGGCCGTATTCGGTTTGGGCTACATTCTCAGCGCGCCGGTGGGCACATCCGTTTATCTCGAAAATCCGCTCTTCAAGATCGGCCTGGTCGCCGCTATCGCCTGGGGCGCCTATGGCTGGTCCTATATCCAGCAGATGATCCGCGAGGCAACCACATGATCGCCCGTCTGATTGATGGGCTGGCAGTGGTAATTTTCTTGTTGATCATGACGGTGCCCGCCATTTTGTGCGCCCTGCTCGATACCCCGGCAGGCCGAATAGGACTTGTCCTGAGCTTCGTCGAAGGGATTGTGTTTTGGTAGCGGAAGAAAAACTTGAACATCGAATTTACTTATGAGGAAGCCAGGAAACCAGGAACTTGATTTTCGCTTTCCTGCATTCCTGGTTTCCTTATAGAAAGCAGTATGAGACCGTGTTATGGATATGATGGACAATGTATTGAATTTCGTATTGATATTTATGGTTGTGGGCGCTTCAGCTTATGCCGCGCACCGGCTGGCGAGTCTGGTTATCAAGGTCTTGCAGCCGAACCCTGTGACTGACTATCTGGGCACGGGGAAGAAGCAGCGGGGTGCGGGGCAGCCCTCGTTCAGCGACAGGGCTGGAGCGGCGATTGCCGGGCAGCTGCCCGTATCCCTGAAGACCTTGGAAGGACACCTGCGTTGGGCTCAGCGCGGCGGCGAGTACGAAGGACGAACAGTGGAGCAGATCATCTTCATGTCGGCTCTGTTTGGCGGATTGGGGGTGCTGTTTCCGCTGCTCATCCCGGCACCTGTGGCCTGGGGCGTCCCGCTGATCCTGCTGGTCTTGCCATTCTCGCGGCTGCGTTCTGCGGCCAAGAAAATGCGCGTGCGCGCCGAGCAATCGGTCCCGGAGATGGCGGCCTTGATCTCAGCGGAAGCTGCCGCGGGCGTGTCACCGGAAGAAGCCTTGATGCAAGCGTCCAAGATGCCCGGCCCGTTGGCGGGTCTGGTGCGAGAAGCCTCTGCCCAGGCTGCGTATCTGGGTATTCCGGTATTCTCCCACGAGAAACGAAAAGGCTCTTTGCGGGAAGCCTTCGAGGGCAGTGGTATTTCTGCACTGAGGGCCTTTGGTGTGCAGTTGGACGTAGCCGCCAGTAAGGGTGTCGATATCGCCCAGCGCATGAGCGAGATTTCATCTTCCCTGGCCGCTGAATATCGTCAACGCTTACTGCGAAAAGCTGAGAAGCTGGATACAGGCATGACTGTGGCCGTGGCGCTATTCTATTTCGTGCCCATGATGGCGTTGATTTTGGTGCCGCTCTTGATCGAAGCGATCAACGCGATTTAGGTATGGCAGTCCAACTTCCACCCCTCGCCCAACGCCTGGCTGCTGAGTTGGCTGCGGAGATCGATCAGGTCAAAGAGCCTTACCGCACGAATCTTTTCCTTTGGCTCAATGACCTCACGGGTCGAGAAATGCGCGATCTGAGCATGGATTTGGCCGCCTGGTTCGCCGAACTCGAGGGCATCCAGATTATCGAGCAATATGCCCTGGTACGGGATGTATGCAAAAAGGCGAAACGGTATTTCGGATTGAGTGAAAACCGGATGCGAAGACGATGAATGGCAAAAGATTTATCTTCAACCTTTTGATGATATCTCTGGCATTGCTGCCGAGAGACAGTGTCCAGGCGGCAGCGGCTCCAAGGCCTAATACCGATCCGCTTCCGGAACATCCGGTCAGGGATATTTTGGGCCAGTCACCACAATTCGGCGTGAACTATGATTCTGCTTCCCTAACCTGGTATTTCTATGGCGTGCCCATTGAACGTGTGCGGTATGAGATACCAGGAGCAGGTGTTGACCTGGTGCGGGTGATGTTCATGGGAAGCGAAGGTACCCCCTACAAAGTCTGGGTGGCTGTGGGAATGGACATGAACATGAGCGCTGAGTATCTAGCGCTTGGCCCCTGGGATACCCGTGAGCAAGCGCATGCCATCCCGCTTCGTCAGATGCTATTGAAAGTATACATCAGCGAGACCGTTGGCACGCTGACACCGCAGGTCGATAAGCACGGTATTGAATGGAAGAACTGTGATATGAGAGAGCTTTGCGGCTATGGCCAACTGTTCGATATCATGCACAACGACCTGTCGAACCTGTTTATCGAATACGAAATCGCACCGGGCTGGTATCCCTGGGGCTTCCTGTTCTGGGATGTCGAAATTGTCTCCCAGTACGAACACAAAATGCCAATTGATTTATCGGAGAAAATATTATGATCCTAGACCTGAAGAAACTCAAAAGCAATTTGACAGCCAAGAATATCGCCATAGGGACAGGTGTATTCCTTATTCTTGGCATTTTCGGAATTGCGGCATTTAGCATCGTCATGCGTCCGAACCAAGTTATTGATCAAGTCGTGCCTGCGGCAACGACACCGACGCTCATGCCTACGGTGACCACTAAAGTGTTACCCACTCCTGTGCCCACCTTGGCGCCACCCCCACCGACGCCGGTTAGCACGCATTACGTCTCCTGGACGAACCGTGAGACGGGCATCTATCTCAGAGATAAACCAGGAAGCACGTTGATCCTGGATGCCATCCCCAACGGCGATGAAGTTGCCCGGTCAGGCGGTCAGCCCGTCATCTATGGCGGCATTGAGTGGATCGAAGCAAGCTACCTGGGCCAATCTGGTTGGATTGCGACCTTATACTTATTCGAGATCGAAGGTGGCTATGACCGCATCGGCGATAATGGGGTCTGGCTATACCGGGATATTCATGGAGCAATTGATATGTACCTGTGGTTTGGATCACCATATCAATTGCTTCAAACAGCAGTGGATGACGATGGTATTACCTGGCAGGAAATCATGCTGCCGGACGGTTCTATCGGATGGTTGAAGGGCCAGTAAGCAGTAGGCAGTGAACAGTGGGAGGTATCCAAATCACTCCCTACTCCCTACTTTCTACTTCCTACTCATTCTCCAATGACTGACTTGATAATTATTCCCGTCTTACTGTGGCTGGCCATCTGCGCCTACCAAGACTACCACACCGGCGAAGTCAGCAACTGGTTGACCCTGCCACCGTTAGGGTTGGCGCTGGTCGCGCGTTTGGTCAGTTGGCTGGCTACTCCCTGGTGGATTATTTTCACAATATGGATGCTGGCGTTGATCTTATGGCATAATGACCGCCTGGGCGGCGCAGATGCCAAAGCCTGGATGACGTTCTCCCTGCTGGGGAATGGAATTCTGTGGAGCGCGTATATGGGTCTGCTGATCTGGTATGCCGCAGTAACCTGGGTATTTGCATCTCTTGTCATCGCAGGAGCCTGCCCTGAGCGTGTCGAAGGGACACGTCGTTTTCCTGGATTCCCAGGCTATCTCCTGGGTGTGAGCGGTGCAGCACTGATCTTGACAGGCAGCAGACTGTTCCATATAATCATTGATGTAGCGTTCATTCTGATGGGCACAATGTTTTTGTGCCTGCGGTCAGAATGGCGCTTTTTTTGTTTAATATTGGCCAAGGAATGCGGTCTGCCTACAACAGGCCAGGCATTTCCTTGGCACGGAGGCTTATGATGAAAACGTATTTGATACTTCGTAATTTTCTAGCAGATAAGCGCGGCGACCTGGTTGATCAATCTCTCATCTGGGTGCTGATCGCCATTGCCGCCATTGCTGCCCTGACTACTCTGGGCGGGAAGATCGTCGATACGCTCACGACCATTGCCGGGTCATTATAAAGCGAGGATTGCGATGATGATCAAGCGCTTTTTCCAAGACAAACACGGCGATTTGGTCGAGGCAGCGATGACTTTGCCATTGATGCTGTTGGTCACGCTGGGCCTGGTCAATCTGGCTTTAGCCGGGATCGCTGGACTGCACGCCAACAATGCCGCCAACTACGGGGCACGGCGTGGCTCGGTGGCGCAGCAAAGTCCGGCTGCACAAGCCGCCAATGCTGCCTGGGAGAAACTCGCCGCTGTCAAGATTGGAGACTATGGCGTTTCAACTTCAGCCCCCGGTGGACGCGGTGGGACGGTTCAGGTTGTCGTCTCCTATCGAGTGCCAAACTATTTCGCTAACCTGGCCGCCTTCTTTGGCGGAGGCACGTCCCCCTACATCGACGGGCAATCGGTCAGCACCTTCCGACAAGAGGGCTGGTGATGCCGAAGGCACGAGTACAAGGCAGAAAATCGGAAGCCGGGCAGAGCTTGTTGTGGACCACGCTTGTATTTATGTTCGTCCTGGTTCCGCTGCTGGTTCTGGTTGTAGACGGTATCCAGTTCTGGCGCATCCGCAATCAGCTTCAAACCGCCACCGATGCGGCCTGTGAAGAAGCGGCTTACGTGGGTGCAGATCGCCGCGCTTATCGCGACAGCGGCGCCGTACGCTTTGGCAATACTGGCCAGGCCAAGGCCGATGCCACCAAGACCTTCTACTCCACGCTGCACAACACGGATGCTTTCCAATACAGCCCCTCGATCCAAATCGCCTTCGATGGCGGCGTTCCGAGTTCAATTTGCAACGCCACCGCCTCGGTGCAGCCGCTTATTTCAGCATTAGCCCCCTCGATTTCGATTCTGACCGAATCGGAGTCGGAGATTCGTTTTAGTAGATAGCCCAGGTTGTCATAGCGCAGCCAGGTTGGACGCCTTTACAAGGCGGGTGTCCGACCTGGCACTCAGGCAGCGGACGTCCGAATCGTTTCTATTCGTTTAGAGCGAGGAGGGCTTCATGTCTAACAAAATGACGACCTGGATGATGATGACGATATTTCGTATTGTCATAGCTATCGTCCTGGGCTGGAACATGCTCCAGCGTGTACGGCATGAGGTGGTGATGGTGCGCAAAGCTATACACTCCGCACTTCGCTGACCATGCGGGGAAGATGTCTCACTTCGGGGCGTTTTCCCCCAGCTCACACTACAGCTTCAAAGCTATGGAAATTGACTTTACTGATCTCAAACTGTCAGGGAATGGCACGTGGGTAACAATTGCAGGCCTGCTGGCCGCAATCCTGCTTGGTGTATTGGGTTGGTTTGTGCTGCCCGATGGCAAGGTGCTGTCCTGGACGGAATGGCAGGTCTTCAAGCAGCAGCGCACCTATCAGCGGGAATTGACGCGCTTGACCAGGGACGCTGACCGGCTGGCTGATCTACTTGGGGAGAAGTTGCCCGATCCCGTGCGCGGGCAGTTGGTCGTGGAGCAGGTCTTGGCCGACTTGAATGCGACATCTCACCCAGCACTGGCGCACCAGGTCGATGCACTGCTGGCAGCCAATGATGCGGTCTATTTCTGGGTACTGGGTTCGGTTAGCAAGGATGAAGCCATTGCCTTGCTCGATGAAGCCAACCAGGGAATCCTTCATGCTATCGAAGCACAACAATGACCTGGCAATCTGTCTACCAGCGTTCGTTGAGCGACTTGCTCAAAGCGGAGAAGTCCCGACGCCAGGCTGTAGAGGCCGACCGGACCAGATTGGTGCAGCTGCTCACCCGATTGGCGCAGCATCACGACGGGCAGCGATTGGAAGAATACCGCCGCCAAGACCCCGGTACGCCAGAACACTGGTCTGCGGATGAATGGGTAGATTTCTTCTCCAGTCCGCCTGTCGTTCAAGCGCAAGCCCGTTCCTGGGGTGCGAATGGCAACGGCCATCAAAAGGATGATCTCAAGCGAATGCAAGCGGAAGTCCGCCGATTAGAGACACACACTGAACATTTACAGATGAAAACAGACGGAAGACCGGAAACCGGAGACGGTGAACAAGTATCAGCCGGAGAACGGGAGATTGATGATCGAGCACCGGAGACAGGCAAAGCCCCGGTTGCCCGTCCCCCGGCCTGCCCTGAGTTCATCGAAGGGTCATCCGTCCCCTTGACCGACTTCTCGCCGCCCAACGTGCCCTACAAATACAAAGGGCTGCTTTCCAATCACGGTTTGAAAGACTTGCG
>JADHXE010000060.1 GCA_016783125.1 Anaerolineales bacterium | reverse complement strand
GCGCAGCTTTCTCGATCAGGATTGCGCCAAATTCTACCGGTCGATTTCGGATACCCTCATCTATCGGGCTTATGGAATACGCTGTTGCGTACGGCTCATCGTTAATCAGCACCGTATAAGTCAGCGGGGCTCCCGCGCTCGCTGGCACCCAGGCCCAGAAGTTATATTCGCCCGGCATCAAGTCGATCCCAAGATCAAGAACTGCAAAGGTGTCCACCCCTGTCAATCCAATTGTCGTACTGGTATCCCAGTCCGTCGGGTCGTTGGGAACTTCCACCCAACCATCCAGGGGATTCCGCTCAATATAATCCCGGTCATCGATCCAATAAAGGATATCGGCCTCCGCCAGACTTGGTTCCTTCGCGGGTACGTGCAGTTCAGGATCAGGCTGGCGCAGTTTCACCAAAGCGATGGCGTCGATGCCCACTTCGCGCCTATACAAGGCGCCACTAAACCCTGACAAATCCAGCTCCACCCGGACTAGTGCTGGGGCATCAATATGATACATCCCCACCCCGGTCCAGGTATCTTCGACAAACCATTCTTTTGCTTCATCCCGGTCATACCCTTGGATAATCCCGCCCGACCCCGCTAGAACAGGCAAGGGAGTTGGTTCATTATCCACAAACATCTTGTATTCCAGAACATACCCATCATTGCTGAAAGAATGATAGGCTGGATCCGAAACATATAATTGATACAAACCCGGATCCAACAGGATATCCATTGTCCAGATGACCTTGAAATCAGCCTCTGGAGGTATCGGTTTATTGTAATACCGGAAGGATTGTTTATATCCCCTATGAAGTATCAGGTTATTTTCATTAGGAGGGAAGACCTTCCAGTTTGCGTTCTCTGGAAGGAGGGCATTTTCATCATCGATAATATACAATTCTTCGAGATGCACGCTACCCATTTCTGGGAACAGCGATATATCCACCCCTTTGATGCGATACTCGGACGTGGGGATGGGTGTCAATGTAGGTGTGATCGGTGTATGCGTGGGGGTGGGCGTTAGCGTGGAAGTAGGGCTGGGGGTCAGGGTGATCGTTGGCGTGGGAGAGGGGTTAATGACACCCATAATGGGCTCTTTGAAGATGATGCTCAATACGGTGGCGGCTACCACGATCAAAGTCGCCGAACCCGCGGTCACAATCCTGCGGATTTGCGAGCGGCGATCCTCCTCAAGTTTGCAGGCCGTATTAACTCGGGAGATATCTTCTAAAGAATGCGCAAAGGGAAATCTAGACAGCAGTTCCAGATGTTTGGTGGATTCAGGTTTCTTCTTCCGCCACACAAAATCACGTACACCAAGCACGACTTGATTAATAGAGACAGCAGGGGCGGCCTCCTTTTCTTCTGTATCGTCTGCCCGATTACGATTGACCAGACCCTGGGCCTGTCCGGCGTATAACAAACCAGTCATGAACTGGACGAAATCCTTGTCCTCTGGGCTGGGCAGATTGGCGAGACGATCATTGGCCTGGTTGACCATCATCTCAAATAATGTACCCAATCCACTATTCTGCCAATAAACCGGCGCAAGTTTGATATCTGTCCATTTCTGTAGTTTCGCATTGATGCGGCCCCAAATATCGTGAAGCCCTTCCTGGCTGCTGATTCGTTTCACCCCTTCTTCAGCCAAATTCCCAGACCAGGTCATAAATTCTTGTGTGTCATCAAAATAGGACAATAGCCTGGCGTATTCTGTGTTTTCGTCGGTAATATGCTCCAATTCCTTGATTTGGGCCAGCGCCTCAGCCAGATTACCCTTCGAATATCTCTCTCTGGCAATTTCGAGTTTATCTCGAAAGGCCGATAACGCTTCTCGGGCATGTTTTTCTACTTCCAGCCATCCAAATTCCTTTAATAATTTCAACTGATTGAGGGCTTTTTCTATCCAGTGATCTGGTTCAGGATCGTCATGCACCAATTGCTTCCATGTATACGCCTTGAGCAGCACTTCCATCCAACTGCGCGCATTGGCACGAGCACCTTCGATAAATACCAGCGCATTCTCAGGCAAGGAAGGATCGAAAGAGGCAATTTTTTGATTGCGATGCTCAACCGCTGATTTAATGACGTGAAGTTGTTGCTTCAGTTGATCTAATTGTTGGTCATGGATTTTTTGTTGTCTTTCTATTCTATTGGTGAATTCAGTTACCCGCGCATCAACATCTTGTTCTAATTGAACTATCTTCTGAAAATGCTCATCTGTTTGGGGAATATATCGTTTCAGATTCGCGATAGTTGCCTTTGCCTTCAGAACACTATCGTGGGTATTCTCGGTCAATTCTTTGAGAGCTTGAATAAACAATTCACTGAACACATCTCGTCTCCGCGCTTTAAGACGAGCGCGAAACGCTTTGCCCTCTGTTTCCAGGTCGGCGGCAAATTCGGGGTCTAGTAATTGGGCGACCCCAACAATTTGTTCAACCACATCGAGACGTTCCTGCCCCTGGGAAATACGGTAAACGGTTCTCAATACTTTCTCAAAAATTTTCCCTAAAGCCAGCTTATTGCCCTGGTAGCTGGTCTGGTATTCAAGCAGACGATTGGCCATCAACTTCAACTCGCCGCGCCGGCCCAGGCTATCGATCATCCGCAAGCTGTGCCCCATTGAGTACAGCTTTGAAACCGCCCCCTTCACTCCTGCCAGACCCAAAGCCCCTTCGGCCAACTGCATTCCCACCTCTAAGCTACCCTCCTGGAATTGTTGGGATATGGCCTCTGCCCACTCATGCGAAGTAAAACGCTCATCTGGCGCGGCCATGGCGGCATTTCGGAAATGCAGGGCTGCTTTTTCCCAATCTTGTTTATTTAAGGCCCATTGGGCAAGGTCAATTTGTTTTCGCGCTTCCCCAATAGATTGTGCTTCATCCGAGGTTCGCTGAACCAGGCTTTCTAAATCTCCCACATCCTCGGCCCAGGCAGTTTCTGGTTCGTCAGGAAGACCGCGACCCAATTTACGCGCTTCACGATATAACTCTAACACTTCGTCAAAGCGCTCTTCCGTGTGCGCTTTCTTCGCCAGGTAATCTAACAAATAAATCCTACTCTCGTCGCGCAACGCCGCCAACCCCACGGGTAGCTGGTCATCAAATTCTGAACAGGCATCATTCAATACACTAAAGGCCTTCTCGTATTCATGATTCAGTAAGGCATCGACTCCTTCAATGCCTCGCTGGCGCAAAATGCGGAATTGATCCTTCCCCATCTCATATGCCGCGCTGGCCAACCAGTACCAGCGCCGCAAGTCTTCTCCTCCCACGGGAGTAAAGTCAGCGCCTTCTCCAAACACCTCCATCGCCTGCGTAAAATTGGTACTTTTTAAAAATGTAATCCCCTGCTGAAAATGGCTGGCAGCTTCTAACTCCTTCTGGTTGCGATCCCACAATGCCTGCCAGGCGACTTCATTCTTGCCCTTGCCTTTTTGACCGGATATCTCCAGCAGCATTAGTGCTCTTCTGAACTTCTCACCGGCAAGCTTCAAATCACCGGATTCTTTCAATTCCGCTCCCTCAGTAACGGCTTTATTGGCCGAGTAGTTCAATTGTGCTGGAGATTGCTGCCATACTTCAAATAGATCATTGATGGCGGCAGCCCAGTCTTCGATACTGGCATAGCGTCGTTCGATATTATTGTGCAACGCCTTGCGCAAAAATACCTGCATGCCAATGGTCAATTGAGTGAATCTTTCCGCCTGCTCCAAAGAACTCGATAATCTACCCATGCTAAATTGTGGCATTACACCAGTTAGCATGGCGTAAATGTACAAGGATGAATAAAACAGGTCGCGGCTGACACTTTCCGGGGTCTTTTCATGCATTACGTTCCAGTCGGTTACTTTTAGGTCAGGGAGATCGGGATACTCCTCATTTTCTACCATCCAGAAATTTTCGTACTTAATATCTGAATAGGAACGATTTAACCCATTATGCAGAACATCGAACATGCAAGCCATTTGAGCAGCCAAAGCTAAGGCTTTAGGTTCGGATAAAGGACCCTGTTCACCGACCACATTTTTAATCTCTGTCCCTGGGATAAATTCCATTAACAAAAATGGAGGAACAGATTTTTGATCGCCGCCAAAAAACTCTGGAACTATTTGCGCTTTATCCGGGTACTGACGTCTCCATTGGTTACTGACACTGGTGATATTCCTGCCTTCACTCATGAAGAATTCTTGGACTGTATCACTGGATGCCTCTTTGAGTGCCTTGATAACAATTGCGTTACCATCATATTGCGCACGATAAACATCGCTTGTGAGACCTTCTCCTAAACGACGGTCAATTACGATCTTATGACCGTTCCACTCAAACTTAAAACCTTCTGATAGATCAATAGACAGATAATCGTTCACAGTTCGCCCTTTTCTTGATCGCGCTATTTTGCTAATTCTTGATCAATCAACCATTGGAGATAACGGTTGAAATCCCGTTCAAATGGAGAACTCTCATCATCGAATTTCTCTGCAAGGCTCTTACCCATATCATTTAGAAATTCTCTGCGTTCACTCATCGGCTTTTGACGTTCATCCTCCACTGCATCAAACAAATTGTTCAATGTTTGTCTGCAATTACGTGTGTATAGAGGATGAGCATCATCATTCGTTTTTTGCGGAATTGTGATGATGAAGTCTTGCAATGCGTCCTCAATTCCTCTAGGTTCTTCAAGATTCTCAGTAAACAACGGGATTCGGTGATTGTCCCCATAAATCACATACCACTTCGTCTCATCACTTTCATCGCGCACGAGCCTGATCCAGCCATATAGATAGGCCAGCATGGCAGCTTCAAACGCTTGAGGATCTGTCATCAAACGGACAAACCGCTCCCCAAACATTTCCCCATTGCGCATGCCCATTTTTCGCTCAATCTCACAGGCATGTTGTTCAGCAAGAAATGCATGTAGAGATGAGTCTTGATAGTAATGAAGCTCACGATCTTCTCGTAAAAGTTTCACGTTGTCGGCGGGCAAATTTTGGTGTACTTCCCAATAAAGCAATCGAGAAGGATCTACTGTCCCTGGCAGAATAGAAATCCGAGGGTCGCTTAACTCTTTCTTCCAACGGGTCATAATATCAGACTGAGGCCCGGAAAGGTATAAGCGCGGCTCGAAGAACACAGGCGCTCCTCTTTCATAATCAAGGGTATCCGGCAATTGCTCTTCGCGCAAATCGCTGTTCCGAGGAATGTCTTGACGTATATTGCTAAGGTGTTCTGAAAGTGAATGCTTCTCGCGAATAGGCCGAGTCAGGAGACGGGTAAATTCGTGCACCTTTTCCAACCAAGATTTGTCCATTTGATCGTATGTGCGTAAATTTCTCTTCCAGCCGTCTGTCCCCTCTCGAAAATCACCTTCTAAGAAGATGATCCGGAACCTCATTTGGCCGCGCCTGTCCATATCCCAAAACCAGCCAACGCGCTGCCCTAGATTTTCAAAACCATTAGGGGTATTTGGAGATGATTGGAGCAAATGTTGTTGGTAGTAATAATCCGCCAAATCTGGCGTTCCCTGTTCAGGTTCCTTAAACACTACTCGTTTATAGATAGATTCTTTGCAATAATCTACTGTTCCCTGAAGCGTTTTTCGCGCCATTTCATACTTACGAACGATATTTCCTGTCATTGGTCGTGGACTGCTTTCATCCTGGAGACTGCTATCCTCTAACCAATCATCAATATCAGACTTTTCTGGCAAAAAGAATTGGGTATCCCAATCATCCAATTGCTTCTTGCCTTCTTGCACAATTTCTCTGAACCGGGGGATTAGTCGCTTCAAAGCATCAGCTACATGCCCATTACCAGGTTCTTTATCGTAAAGAGGCAACATATCTTCGGCTTCATCTAAGACGATTTCCAAGCCATCAAGGAAACGCTTTGCGTATGTGATTTGGCCTAAAACTGGCGCAATTCCTTCATCTGTACTATTCACATCTACTAAAGCATTTAGATAAAGCAGCAATTTCCAGCGGAATCCATCAACCACATATGCTGGAAGATAATCCATCGGCCGCGGAGGCAAAGTTTCTGGCCAATTATTTTCTACTGCCCGCTCAATCAAATAGAATGGGTAATACAGTTTCTCTACTTCGTCATCGCGCCATACCAAAAATTCTAGCGCTATCTCACGCGCTTCATCATCGGTTAACTCACTTTCGTGTGGAGTTGCAAGGAATACATCTTTTATTATTCGCGCTTCACAAACATGCCGAATATCTTCCACCGGCCACCAGTACGAAAAACTTCGGATCATTCCGACCAATACGTATTTGTCGCGCGCGTCACCGATACGAGAGGGACCAGCGTCATGATTCTGATTCTGCCAAAACGTACTTGCAACCTGGCGTTCTAATAAAATCATTATTTGGTCTGTAATCGCATCCATAACATACTCAGGATGATCAAAATTCTGGGGCGATTTCTCATCGCGGCCATCATATAAGAAAATCGACTCGAACAAGAAATGGTGGGTTAGCTCCTCCTGCACATTGGTATGTTTGACAACCTGCTGTCTGCCCGAAATAAATCGACTCAATTCTCTAAATGCAGCCGCGCGCCGGGCTGCCACGTCGCTTTCTTGTAACTTTTGATCCCCGTTAATCCCCGGAATCATCAAAAATGCTAACACCTGGCCGATATTGCTTCCTGTATATTCTCGAGAAAGATGCGCAAAATCCGGCAAGGATGCAGAAATATTTTCAGATAGTGATCCAACAGTAAACATCTGCACCTTTGAATCGAGTATAAACTGGCTGGCCAGCTGATTGGCTGCCTCACGAATATCATCCAGAATACGTCGATCACGATCAAATTCCAACTCCCAAAACAAAGACATCCGTCCGGCGGCTCTTGAATCTTCCGAGAACTCATTTCGCCACCAGTCAAGATGTTGATATGTCCCTGCGTCTCGTATAATGCGCTCACGAATATCACTAAATTTTGGGTCTACAAACCGCATTTCGCCGGCTGACAAACTCACGCCATTGACCGGGACATCTAGCATATCATCATGAAATCCTACCCATATAAGCTTTATGTTTTTGGGCAATAAACCCTCGCCACGGTCAAGTAATGCTTTTTTCAAAAGCTGCATTACATAGTACCCGGCGCGCCCCAGGCCAACTACCAGGGTTGGATAGGCCGCCTGCTCAGCAACACTTGCATCATAACCCGGTACATCTTGTACCCAACTTATCCCAAATTCTGGCTTTTCATAGTTAGAGGCTGTTCCAATTGGATCAAATGGGATTATTAGGCATGGCTCATTTTGAACCAAGAACACCTTTACATGTAATGGTCAACATGATTATGGACAGTCTTGTCATGGCTCGCTTTGCGCACCTTTGGTGTGCCCGCCTTCGGCGTGAGCGCAGCGAAGAATCTCTACGGAGCGCAATGAATTCGAACCCGCTTAGGCAACAATTAACGTACTCATCAGGGATTCTTCGTCGCTGCGCTCCTCAGAATGACAAAACAAAGTGTAACTCATCCTTCTGACCATTACATTTATTCGTGCAATTCGGCCAATTCGTGCATATTCGTGTTTTTTCATGCTTCAAATTTGTCAAGTTCAGTAGATCACAGTTTGGGTTCGTAGTAAGCGATTTATCACTGAAAATAGGCATTGAAATGCCTACTACGAACAAGAATCGTGAAGTACTGAAGTTAAATTCTCTGTATTTTGAACCATGCCGAAAATTATCTTCCATTAATCTAAAGCTAGATAAACTTACCTGTGTAATTTCGCACAAAGCGCCTAAACTAAACATAGCTTACCTTACGAATTATGTTTATGGGCGAACACACACTTCATCTTCTTTGCCTGGGTTTAAACCATCACACTGCAAGTGTTGGGCTGCGAGAGCAACTTGTCTTCACACCCCATCGCCTGGAAGCCAGTCTGGCGCGTTTGGGCTGCGGGCAAGAATATACAACCAATCAAATCCGTGAATTGGTGATTCTCTCCACTTGCAATCGCGTCGAGTTGTACGCAGCTACCACCACGCCATTTTTTGAGGCGCTTGAATCGTTCCTATCAGAAACCCAAAATATTCCCGTATCTGAATTTTCACAGTTTCTATATCGCCTGCAAGACGAAGATGCAGTTCGCCATCTATTGGGCGTTGCCGCCGGGTTGGACTCCGTTGTCCTCGGTGAGCCGCAGATTTTAGGGCAGGTGACGGATGCCTATGCAGCTGCCCGGCGGCACGGCACAGTCGGAAAGATGCTCTCCCGCTTCTTCCAAACCGCCATCCACGCAGGCAAACGCGCCCGTACAGAGACAGCCATTGGTCATAACCCCGCATCGATTGCATCGGTGGCCGTCAACCTGATTTCAGTGTCGGTTCCTAAGTTGACGGATGCAAAGATCATGGTACTCGGTGCAGGAGAAATGGCCGAACTGGCAGTGGAGGCGCTGCGCAAACGCGGCTCTCATCAGATTGTGGTTGTCAACCGCACCCTGCAACGCGCTCAGGAACTCGCCCAACGCTGGGATGGACAGGCCGCAGCATTAGAAACCTTGCTTGAACTGCTCCCTGACACCGATATTGTGATCACGTCCACCGGTGCGCCGCATACCATCATCCAACCGTCAATGGTCCAAAAAGCGATGGAGCAGCGATCCAACCGACAAATGGTTTTCATGGATATTGCTGTGCCCCGTGACGTGGATACTGAAGTTGGAGCTATCCCCGGCGTGTGCTTATTTGACATGGATACACTCTCGGAGCGGCTAGAAAATTCCCTGGCCCGACGAGAAGCCGAAGTTCCCCAAGTCAAAGAAATCCTGGCCGAAGAACAGGCGGACTTCATGGACTTTCTGGCTACGCTGGATGTGGTTCCGATCATCGTCGAAATGCGCGACCGGGCCAACGCCATTCGACAGGCGGAGCTGGAAAAAACCATCCGCCGTATCCCTGACTTGCCGCTGCATGCGCAGCAGCATATCGATGCGCTGACTAAAGCGATCGTCAACAAAATTCTCCACAGCCCCACAGCCCGGCTAAGAGAAGAAGCCAATGGACCCAACGCTGTGGATTACGCCGATATCGCCCGCGGTCTTTTTGGCCTCGATTGATCATTGTTTACTGGTACCTGATGACAAAAAAACTAATCTTCGCCACCCGGCCTTCTGCCCTGGCACGCTGGCAAACCCAATATACCATCCAGCTATTACAAAACCAATGGGATGATCTGATATGTGATGAGGTGGTCATTATCACCAAAGGGGATCGCGTCCTCGATAAACCCTTGCCAGAAATTGGCGGCAAAGGCTTATTCACTTTCGAACTTGAACAAGCTCTCCTTGAAAAACGCGTTGATGCCGCCGTCCATTCGCTAAAAGACTTGCCCACAGAAGACTCCCCCGGGTTGACAATCGGCGTCATTCCCCTGCGTGCTGACATCGGCGATGTTTTGATTTGCCCGGCAGGGTACACTCTTGACGAACTTCCGGTTGGGGCTGTTGTTGGTACATCCAGCACTCGTCGCCGCGCCCAAGTTCTAGCTTATCGGCCCGATCTGCAAGTCGCTCCGATCCGTGGAAATGTTGACACCCGCATCCGCAAAGCCATCGAAGGCCGGTACGACGCCGTCATCCTGGCCGCCGCGGGTGTGACCCGCCTGGGCTTGCAGGAACATATTACCCAATACATTCCATTCGAGATCATGTCACCCGCGCCTGGGCAAGGAGCACTAGCCGTTCAGTGCCGCGCCGATGATGAAAACACCTTACACCTGCTAGAGGCCATCGAGCATCAGCCCACTCGCCTGGCGGTGATGGCTGAACGGGCCTTCCTGGCGGCCCTGGGAGGGGGCTGTTCGCTCCCCGTAGGCGCGATAAGTACCGTCGAAGGGGGGACGATCAGGCTTCAGGGGGTGGTTGTCGCTCCCCATGGTAGTCGCGTCCTCCGGGTTTCTGCATCCGGCGACGATCCTCAGATTCTGGGGGAAGGACTCGCTCAACAAGCTCTGGTGGAGGGGGCCAGCGATCTGCTTTCCCAAGGGGAAATCAATATGCGTGTTCTGATAACCCGTCCCCGTGAGCAGGCCAGTGAGTTCGCCGAAGAGCTTCAAAATCTCGGTGCGCAGGTTGTTTTCCTGCCCACTATCGAGATCAAACCCATCGCTGACACCGCCCCTTTGGATGAGGCCCTCTCCCGGCTGGATTGTTATGATTGGCTGATCCTGACCAGTGGAAATGCGGTCGATGTAGTTTTGGGGCGGTTGACTGCCCTCGGGGTTGGCGCGCCACCCCAAACTCTGCGCGTGGCCGCCGTTGGCCCAAAAACGGCAGCCAAGCTTGAAGAGGGGGGCTTCCCCGTTGACTTCGTCCCCGATGAATATGTCACCGAAGCAATCCTGCCAGGCTTAGGTGATCTGTGCGGGCGCTGGGTGCTGCTTCCCACAGCAGATATTGCCCATGATACCCTACCGAAAGCCATTCAAGCCGCCGATGGTATTGCCCATGTGATTACTGCCTACCATACCGTTCCTGCCACCCCCGACCCTGAGGGGGTTGCTGCGTTGCGTGCTGGAGTGGACGTGATCACCTTCACCAGCGGTTCTACAGCTCGAAATTTTTACACCCTGGCTCAAAATGCCGGACTTGATCCTTACAATCTGCCCGGCGATCCCATGATTGCCTGTATCGGTCCGAAGACAGCCAAGGTTGCCCAAGAAACAGGTTTCCGGGTGGACGTTATCGCGGATGATTACACCATCGAAGGATTAATTTCAGCGTTAGCACGTTTGCAAGTTACAGGTTCAACGTTCAATCCGTAACCGGTTCGAGAGATAATCGATGATACAAACTTATCCCCCTTTCCCAAATTCACGTCCCCGCCGTTTGCGGCTGACCCCTGCCTTGCGTGATATGGTGCGCGAGACCATCCTGACGTCTAAAGATTTCATCTACCCTCTATTTGTACGCTACGGCAGGGGCATTCAGGATGAGATTTCTTCCATGCCGGGACAATATCAGTGGTCGCTGGACAAGCTGCCTGCCGAAGCGGAATCCATTGCTGTGTTAGGTATTCCGGCGGTGATTTTGTTCGGCATCCCCGCCGAAAAAGACCCCGTTGGGCTGAAGAACTTTGCACCCGATGGCATCATCCAGCAGGCCATCCACATCATCAAGGATGCCGTACCCGAGATGGTGGTCATAACCGATGTCTGCTTGTGCGAGTACACCGACCACGGTCACTGTGGCGTGCTGAACGTTGGCGATAACCGGCGTGTCCAGCTTCCAGTTGGGCATGTGCTCAACGACCTCACACTCGACATTTTGGGCAAAGTAGCCGCCTCTCACGCCGAAGCAGGGGCCGATATTGTCGCGCCCAGCAGCATGATGGACGGCATGGTCGGCGCGATCCGCTCATCACTGGACGGCGCGGAATTCGAACACATCCCCATCCTTTCTTATGCTGTCAAATATGCATCATCATTCTATGGCCCTTTCCGGGAGGCAGCAGAAGGCGCGCCCAAATTCGGGGATCGTAAATCTCATCAAATGGACCCTGCCAACAGCCGCGAAGCCCTGCGGGAAGCCGCATTAGACGTCGCTGAAGGCACAGATATGCTGATGGTCAAGCCCGCACTTCCTTATCTCGACATCATCCGTCAGGTGAACGATGCTTTCCCGGAATTGCCTACCGCCGCTTACAACGTCAGCGGTGAATATGCCATGCTCAAAGCCGCCTCGTCCAATGGATGGCTCGACGAACGCAGCGTTGTCCTCGAAACGCTTACCGCCATAAAACGAGCCGGGGCTGATCTCATTATTACCTATCACGCAAAAGAAGCTGCCAAGTGGTTGAAAAGTTAGCAGGTTACAAGTTGAAAGTTCAACGTTTTACCCCGTAACTGGACCTGCAACATTCAACTAGAAACCCGCAATCATGCAGGGCAATCGCATATGGATTATTAGCTCAAATCTCGGCGACTGGAAGTCGCAGCAACGGTTGCGAAACCTGCCTGGCCGGAGGCCCGCAAGGCGCGCAGGTTGAATCCCAGTCGCCGAAGGGCGACTTCGCAAATGTTGGTGCAGTTTCCAACTGCCGCTTTTTCTAAATGCGATTGCCCTGCGCAATCATAGGAGTAATTGTGACAACTACTAATTTGAATAAAAGAGCCGCAGCCGAGCGGCAATATCACAACAAGCGCATGATCCATGCTGATTTCGACACGGCCCCCTTCACCATCGCCTGGGAAGTCACCCGCGCCTGCGCCTATGCCTGCGTGCACTGCCGGGCCGATGCCCAACACCAACGCGATCCTCGCGAACTGACCACCGAAGAGGCCTATCAGTTGATCAACCGCCTGGCCGAATTTGGCAGCCCGATTTTGATCTTCACCGGCGGCGATCCCATGATGCGCCGCGATCTATTTGAACTGATCACTTATGCAACACAAAAGGGTTTACGTTGCTCTCTCACCCCCACAGCGACCGCACTTCCCACTGTCGAACGGCTGGGACAGGCCAAAGAAGCTGGCATCCGCCGGATCGCGCTCAGCCTGGATGCTCCGCTTCCCGAAATTCACGATGATTTCCGCAAAGTCGCCGGCTCCTGGCAGCGCACGATGGATATTCTGCACCGGGCCCATGATGTCGGTTTGAGTGTGCAGGTCAATAGCACGGTAGCAAAACATAACGTGGACATCTTGCCCGAAATGGTCCCTTTTATCGAAGAGGTGGGCGCTGTCCAGTGGTCGGTGTTCTTCCTGGTTCCAACCGGGCGCGCCATGATAGAGCAGATGATCTCCCCTGAAGAGCACGAACGCATTTTCAATTGGCTCTACGATCTCTCGAAAACTGCGCCCTTTGACATCAAAGGAACCGCTGCCCCCATGTACCGCCGTGTTGCCATCGAACGCAAAAAAGCCGAAAACAACGGAGACCAGCCGGTCACTTTCCAGGGGGCCGGGTTCCAATATACCGACGGATTGAACCGCCCCACGAAAGGTGTCAACGACGGGAACGGCTTCCTGTTCATCTCGCATATTGGCAATATCGAGCCTTCCGGTTTCTTGCCGATCACCGCCGGGAATGTCCGCACGGACGATGTTGTGGACGTGTACCGCAAATCCAAGCTCTTCCGAGATTTACGTGATTACAGCAAGCTCAAAGGCCGCTGCGGGATCTGTGAATATCGCGATGTCTGCGGCGGGCAGCGCGGCCGCGCTTATGGTGTCACTGGCGACTACATGGAAACGGATCCAGCCTGCGTTTATCAACCACAAAGTGCGCGATGGTCTCCCTCTTGAGTGTTGCTGCTTTGTTGAGCGCTGATTTGAACCGCGAAGACGCCAAGTGCGCTAAGAAAAAGGCAAAATAAGCATTAACTTTGCGTCCTTTGCGTCTTTGCGGTGAAATTTTGCTCCACTTTTCAGCCAGCCACACTTTACAGGGAGACTACCAAGTGCGCAAAGGGACAAAAAGGAATGAATTTAAATTTTATTGGGTTAGCCGCTGCACTTGCTACATTTCTTGGCATTTGGTTTGGTCATGTGGCCGTCCGCAAGGTGGAAGCTATCGCACCAAGACTCTGGGTGCCCATCGTGGTTACCCTGATCCTGGGGTTGAGCTTCGAATACTGGTCACTGGTCACTGACCACCGGTTACCGGCCACGGTTACGGGCATCCTGGGTGTAATGCTGTTATGGAATAGTTTTGAATTATGGCGCCAGCAGATTCGCATAAAGAAAGGCCATGCGCCCGCCAACCCCAATAATCCGCGCCATGCGCGCATCCTGGTAGATTTCAGTTCAGCGACCATCTTCGATTTGCTCAACCGCGATCCATTGGGCCGCCCTGTTAGCGCGGAAGAAGTTATAAAACTGATTACAGGTAACCGAACGTGAATACCTTTGGGATTTTCATCGGCATCGCAACGCTTTTCATCATCGGGCTGGGCTTCATCTGGGTGATCCGTGGTGAATACTACCTCGGAGTACTCTGGTGGCCGTATTTCATGGGGCTGGGGATTTTGCTCATCATCGGGTCGCTCTTCATCCCTTCGACATGGGGTTCGGCCTTGATGGGTGTTTTCGGCGGATCGTTGATTTGGGGATCAACCGAACTCAAAGAGCAAGCCATCCGCACCGAGCTTGGTTGGTATCCTTTCAATCCCAAACCGAAGCCCAAGCCACCCTTTGCTGAAAAAATAGGAAAACGGAAGGCACCGCATCTCTAGTCGAATAGTCAAATGGTCAATTCGTCGACCATCTACCCAGGGCAATCGCATTTGGAATGCTAGCTCAAGTCTCGGCGACTGGAAGTCACAGCAACGGTTGCGAAACCTGCCTGCGCAGGTTGATTTCCAGTCGCCGAAGGGCGACTTCGCAAATGTTGGTGCAGTTTCCAACTGCCGCTGTGTCTAAATGCGATTGCCCTGACCATCTACCTTGGGCACATTGACTATCCAACTACTAGATCATCCACCCGTCAAACTATCCAACTATTAGACTTGCATACTAACCGACTATTCAACTATCGGACTAACGAACTATGAAACTAATTATTATCGGCGGCGGTATTGCTGGACTGGCCGCGGCCTACTACGCACAAAAACAAGCTGACACCCCGATCCAGATCACCCTGTTAGAACAGGCCGATTATTGGGGCGGCAAACTCATCACAGACCGTGTTCCCTTTGGTGACGATCAGTTTGTCATCGAAGGCGGGCCGGACACTTTCGTGGTGACCAAGCCCTGGGGTGTCAGGCTATGCAAAGAATTGGGCCTCGGTGAACGGCTGCAGGGCACTAACCCCAAGACCAAGAAAACCTATATCCTAAAAAACGACCGGCTCCACGAACTGCCCGGCGGCCTGACCATGATGATCCCCACCGAGTTTGGCCCTATGATCCGCACCGGGCTGCTTTCCTGGCCTGCCAAGGCTCGCATGGGATTTGATTTCTTCATGCCTTCTGCACCAGAGAATGGCGATGAAACCTTGGGTGCGTTCGTAACACGCCGGTTGGGACGCTCAGCCTACGAAAACTTGATCGAGCCCCTGATGAGCGGCATCTACGCCGGGGATGGCGACCGGCTCAGTTTGCAGTCCACCTTCCCCTATTTTCGCGATTTAGAGATGAAGCACGGTGGCCTGGTCAAGGGAGCGCTGGCCGTGCGGCGGGAGCGAGCTAAAAAAGCCCGTGCCAATGGCAAATCCCCTAATCCGACCACTTCGACTCGGCTCAGTGCAAGCCCCGGCTCCCGTAGTATTTTCCTAACCCCCCTAACCGGGTTAGCTGAAATCGTTGAAGCGTTGGTAGCAAAATTAGAAGATGCCGGGGTAAATTTGCATTTGAATACACACGTGACAAACGTAAAACGTGAGAACGTGAAACGCGAGACGTGGAATGTGACACTTGCCGATGGGGAATCACTCGCTGCAGATGGGCTTATCCTGGCCACACCTGCATATGTCAGTGGAGCCCTCATCAAAAACTTCGCCCCTGAGTTGGCTGGCGAAGTAGCTGCCATCAAGTATGTATCCACCGCCACAGTCACCCTGGCTTTCCAAGATTGCGACCTGCCGCGTCCCCTGGATGGATACGGCTACGTCATCCCCCGTCGAGAGGGACACAAAGCCCTGGCCTGCACATGGACCTCGACCAAGTTTCCCCACCGGGCGCCAAATGGCTACGCTCTGGTGCGAGTTTTCATCGGTCGCGCCGGGCAAGAAAGTGAAATTTCTTGGAATGAGGACGACTTGCTAGACATTGCCCGCGAAGAACTACAACTCACCCTGGGGATCACCACAGAACCGCTACTCAAGAGAATTTTCCGTTGGGAGAAGGCCATGCCGCAGTACAACCTGGGTCACCCGGAGCGATTGAAACGCATCAATTTTGCGTTGGAGGGTTTCCCAAGCCTGGCGCTGGCGGGCAATGGCTACCACGGCATCGGCATCCCTGATTGTATTCATTCTGGGGAGTTGGCTGTTGAGAAAGTGTTGGAAATCAAAATACCGTCCTGCTCAACGTTCTGACACAACCCAAACCGTTGAGCGCTCATCTCTTGCCAGCGTTGAGCAGCAATCAGTTGCACATTGAAAATCACATCAAACGCTAATTCGATGCGCGCTGCCATCTGCCAGATGTCATTGCGCAGCGACCAGTTTTCATACTCAGTTAGCACCAGCAAATCAATGTCTGAATCTTGGTCGAAATCGCCGCGGGCTTTGGAACCGAACAAGATCACCTGTTTGATGTCGTTGGTATATTTTTCACACAATGCATCAAGTAGGTTTTGAATGGCGGTCTGTTCAGCCTCATTTAGCTGAACAGAAAGTTGTGTTGCTGTAGCCATTTTTTGACCTCATCTATAAATACCTGCGCTTCTATTAGGTTTTTTCGCAGCATTTCAGGCTCAAAACGGGTTGCTAATTCATAATCACCCGTCTGGCGTGTATCGAATGCAATTTTATAAAAGTCACTCACTTCGGCGCTAAAGATTCCTGTCTTGACGAAATGCTGACGAAACGCACTGAGCACAGCGGTATGTTTTGAAAACGACAATTCTTTGGTTTTTAACAACGCAGAGGCTGCATAGAATACAGCGTAATAAGTCCTGCTAGCAGCAGCGCTGTAAAAATCGTTTTCGAGATTTAGCTTAGCTGATGCCAACGCTTCGCGAGCAGCTTCAAGATACAATTTGATTTCAGACAAACTGCCTGTATCATCTTTCATACTATTAGTATACCAAGATTTTTTGGGCAATGTAGAACCTTTCAGGAGCAACGTTTTTATGAACATCCAAAAATCAAGCCAACTTTTCCAACAAGCCCAAACCCTGCTGCCCGGCGGGGTGAATTCCCCGGTGCGCGCCTTCCGTGCCGTCGGCGGGCAGCCGCTTTTCATCGAAAAAGGGGAGGGTGCTTATCTGCAAGATGTAGATGGTAATCGTTACATAGACTATGTGCTCTCCTGGGGGCCGTTAATCCTGGGGCATGCCCATCCCGAGGTGATTTCGGCTGTCAAACAAGCCGCTGAATTAGGCACCAGTTACGGCGCGCCCAGCCCTCTTGAAGTGGAACTGGCCCAACTGGTGCAGGAATTCATGCCCAATATGGAGATGCTGCGCTTCGTCAACTCCGGCACCGAGGCCACCATGACCGCGCTGCGTCTGGCGCGAGCCTACACAAAGCGCAACAAAATCATCAAATTCGAAGGCTGCTATCACGGTCATGCCGATCTTTTGCTTGTACAGGCTGGTTCCGGCGTTGCAACCCTGGGTTTGCCCGATTCGCCGGGCGTTCCCCTCGCAACTGTGCAGGATACGTTAGTGGCCCGTTATAACAATCTAGAGTCTGTGGCGACTCTCTTTGAAACCTACCCCGATGAAATTGCTGCCATTATCCTCGAGCCGGTTGCAGGCAACATGGGGGTGGTACCCCCAGAACCCGGATTCCTGGAAGGGTTGCGGGAAATGACCCAAACGCATGGCGCTTTGCTTATCTTCGATGAAGTGATGACCGGTTTCCGCGTCCATCCCGGTGGGGCGCAGACTCTTTATGATATCCAACCGGATCTGACCACCCTGGGCAAGGTCATTGGCGGCGGTCTGCCGGTGGGAGCCTACGGCGGGAAGCGTGAGATCATGGCAATGATTGCTCCCTCAGGGCCGGTCTATCAGGCTGGGACGCTCTCAGGGAACCCGCTGGCAATGGCGGCCGGGATTGCCACGCTGGAGGCACTGGGACACCCAGGGGTTTGGGATCAGCTCGAAAGGGCATCCGCTGCGCTTACCCAGGGAATCGGGACGGCTGCGCGGGACGCCGGTATCCCCATCTGGCAAAACCGCGTTGGTACCATGTTCGCCACCTTCTTCACCGAGACCCCGGTAACAGACTGGCCTACGGCAAAAACCAGCGATACGGAAGTCTTCGGCAAATACTTCCAGGACATGCTGGAACGAGGCATCTACCTGGCCCCCTCGCAGTTCGAGGCCAGTTTCATGTCCACCGCTCACGGCGATGTTGAAACCAAAGCGACCATCACCGCTGCAAAGGAGACCTTCGGAACATGGTAATCAAAGAAAAAGTCATCAGTCCTGCGCTGAACCGCTATCGCCTGGCCACAGCCCTGATTTGGGTTGGTGTGCTCGCCTGGGTACCGTTCATCACCTTACGGACAGTCGGGCAAAAGCCATCCTTATTCTGGTTCTTACCTTTTCACCTGATTGGCGTAGTAGGCGGATCGCGGTTGCGGGCTGCCGCCCGAAGGGAGATTGGCATCGCACCCCAAAAAAAAAGATCCTTGCGAACTACCGGTCACATCCTGGTTTTCGTCGGTATCCTGGTATGGGTGCCCCATTTTTACTTGAAGCTAGTCGCCCACATGTTGGTTGAAGTTAGCCAGTTTCTACCTTATCATCTTACCGCTGTGTTAAGCGGTGTGGCGTTGTTGCTAGTGAACTTCTTGGTCAACCGGCGAAAATCTTGATCCCAAAATTTATTGGAGAACGAATGACAAATAAAGAACCGACTTCTCGCTTTATGCGCGCCCGCTGCTGTTTGCCGGTGGATGCCACGCCGGTGTGGTTGATGCGCCAGGCAGGACGCTACATGCAAGAGTACCGTGCCCTGCGCGCCAAATATAGCATGTTAGAGTTGATCCAGACCCCCGAGTTGGCCGCCGAGGTCACCCTCCAGCCAATCAACGCCTTTGATCTGGATGCAGCCATTATTTTCGCCGATATCCTGCCACCGCTGATTGGGATGGGATTGAAATTGGAATTTGTCCCCGGAAAAGGGCCGGTGATCCACAACCCAATATGCAACCCCGAGGATATAGATCAATTAGGGACACCCCCTGCTGAGGAATTTCTGACCCCGACGTTAGAGGCAATCAAAATAGTTAGCGCTGAACTGGAACCGCGCCGGATTCCGTTGATTGGGTTTGCTGGCGCCCCCTTCACTTTGGCCTCCTACGCCATCGAAGGTGGCGGATCTAAAGATTACGCCAAAACCAAAGCTTTAATGTACAGCCAGCCCGCGGCCTGGGGTATTTTGATGGAAAAACTGGTGACCGTGCAAGCCGATTATCTTCTCAAACAAGCTGCAGCCGGGGCGGGGGCATTACAAGTCTTTGACTCGTGGGCTGGCCTGGCACTAGGCAAAGAAGCCTATAACCGCTATGTAGCTCCTTACAACACGAGATTATTTGAGATGCTCAAACCCGCTGGTGTACCAGTAATCAACTTCAGCACAGGTACTTCCCCTTACCTGGAAGATGTCGCCGCTTGCGGTGGCGATGTGGTCGGCGTGGATTTCCGTATGCCGCTGGGTGCCGCCTGGGAGAAAATCGGCTTTGAGCGTGCCATCCAGGGCAATCTCGACTCGATGACCTTGTTGGCCCCCTGGGATGAATTGAAAACCCATATCGACCGTGTACTGGATGAAGCCGCGGGTCGCCCGGGTCATATCTTCAATCTGGGGCATGGTCTGCACAAAACCACCCCTATTGATAACGTAAAACGCTTGGTGGATTACGTTCACGTGACGACAGAAAGATAACCCACGTGCTCCACTTTACCCGTACATACAAATACCTCATCCTGAATAATCAGACCAGGAGAATCTGGAGTTTTGGCTTACCCAATGCACAATTGATTTTGGGCCGTTTATTACCAGGAGGGCTCGGACGAAGTATTTGCACACTAAGCAACTGCCCATAAATAACTTGTTCGTAGTGCGGGCTTCAGCACGCTTGCCACGGGCACGCCTGGCCGTAGGCTCGCATAGCGCGGCGAAGCGAGCACTACAAACAGGGAAGGTAACTGCTAAGCCATGGAACAGATT
>JADHXE010000059.1 GCA_016783125.1 Anaerolineales bacterium | reverse complement strand
CTTGCTGAACTCGTCTGGCATCTGTTTTGCTCCCATGTCCATTTGCGGATATGAAATGAGCATAATCGTAAAATACTTTTTTTGTCAACTGCCCCGCAGGGGCCTCATCTTCCGGGCGTAGTCTCGGACGATGCGTAGTTACCTTTCAACTAAAAACAATATCCCATCTTTGCTTGAAAACAATTCCGTTATGGTTATGACCTCGGCCAGATCCTGAGGTTCATAATAGTAGTGCCAATCATTAGGCAAAAACCAAATCAAATATGACTCGCCGCCAGGCCAATCACGATAATCAGAAACCAACCGTTCCAAATTTGTGTTATCGCCTGAGTGGGCAATGGGTGCCCGAAGCGTTGTCTGGCGGGTGAAGAAATAAACCGCCGCAGGATAGTTGCTGTAGAGTTGTTTGCTTCCATCAAGAGGTAAACCATCCAAGTAATGAATGAGCTCTGAATGGTGATACGCATCAGTGTTATATATATTGTAGGTAGGCTCTCCATGTGCTCTGCTAACAACCACATATTTATACAAGCGGTAGGTCGGATATACTAACCAAACCAAAGCCATCAAAATAAAAAATGTCCGTGTGAGATTGAAGTTCTTCTTGGAAAAAGGAATTCTATTCTTCAAAGGTTTTAATATTAGCCCATCGACAACAAGAGCCAATAGCAGAAAGACAAACACAAATAACGGGGCGTAATAGCGATCATCAAAATAGGTTGGGTGATCGTAAGCAATCGATGTGTATATAACGAAGAGATAATAGACCGGAGCAAACACCAACCACGGCAAATGTTTGGGATCTGCAAGCCTCTTGAAGAAAGTCTGCCAATCCTGTTTTCGATTGAGTAATATCAGAAAAAGCAAGCCTCCGCCGACGAGCACGACAGGGTGGATATAACGCAATATTTGATCTGACAGCAGCCAATGGGCGATCTTGATCGCCGAATCAGAAATGTTATGGGCATACTGGATATCGCCCGTGTCCCGGTAGCCCATAAAACTCCCCAAGAGACGATAGTTGCGACCGAGTACCCACAACGCAAAAGGCGCTGACGCCAGCAATCCAGCCCAAGCAGCCTTTAGAAAAACGGATTTTGGATTTTTGCGCCCCGCGAACAACGTCACCAAAACCACAGCGAAAACCAGGATGACCCCATGCCAACGGAGAACTGCAGCCGCTCCAGCAATTAACCCTAACCCCAACAATGTGATAGATTTTTGGTTTTCGAGATAGTTATCTGCAAGGAGGGAATAGGTAAGCACCAAAACGATGAAGAGCGGATCAGTGGTGATATTGGCAGCCAATTGCAATAAGGGAAGCGAAGTCAGTGCGGCTAATGAACCAAAATAAAACCAAATCGATGAATGCCCAAAAACACGCCGAAAGAGAAGCCCGGTCATGTAGACAATCAATCCAAAGCAAATAGCATTGAGCAGCCAGCCAACCACAAATGTATCCAGGCTGGTCAGCCAGCTGATGCCCGCTAACAGCATCGGATAAAGAGGCGGCCAATAGATATATGGTTCGCCAGCGAAGTCAGTGAAGCCCAGATTCTTTTTTAGGCTGTCAGCTGTTGAAATATAATCGACCGCATCACCTGAAATCCCAGCACCATAAGCTGCCGTTGTGAACAATACCAATAGAAATCCCGCCATCCCAAAAATTGTTGGGGCTATCCATTTTTGATTACTTTTCAATCGATCCATGAACTGCTTCTCCAATATGAGCAGGAGATTGCTTCGGGCGGTGAAGCAACCTTCGCAATGACAGGAATAAGTTTCTAAGCAGCAGCCAATGCCAATTGGCGAAGCGAACTCTGAAAAACATGCGACTGTCGATTACTCATCCAAAATCCAATGGAGAGCTTTTGCCCGGGCCAAGATCTGCCCTGCTATCTCACGAACGGCAGCACTGAAGAATAGTTGCCGTTCTTTTTGCTCGAGCAGTCTGGCTTCTACAATTATATACGCCCTATCCGGGGTCACGGGTTGAGTATATTTCATCTCTAAGCGGCGGGTAACGTTGGGGGCTGCCACCAAGAAACTCAAAGGACCGATGGTATTGTCCACGGCGGCGGCGATCATGCCCCCTTGCATGGAGCCATAGGGATTGAGATATTCCCCTAAAACTGGGAAGCGCGCACGCAATATCCCCGCATCGGCATCGAAGGAGATAAACTCCCCTTTCATGGTTAGAAATACCGGCGGTGGGCTGAGGAATTCGGCCTCTCGCTTGCCGATCTTTTCATTGATCGCTTTGAGAACTGCATCGTGTGTGTTCATAGCGCAGTTTCACCGCAACATGCGATGTTCAGGAATTGAACTCCTGAACATCAGACATTCTCACGAACGAGGAAAATGTTTGGCGGTAATACATAAGACATGATACCACTTTCAGGCAGGTTGACAAAACAAAACCAGGAGCGGGGCATGTCATTTATGACATAACCGCTCCTGGTTGTGGGAACAATATCCAGGGATAAACCCGGATTATTTCATCCAGCTATCCTGCCTTCTTGAGTACCGGCAGACCGTTCTTGCTTTCGATCACTTCGTATCCGGCCGGTACTGCATCGAGCGATCCCTCGTCCTTCACTGCTTTAGCGAAGAAATAGAGCGTCTGCTGCTTCCCACTCTTCAATGTGCGGGTCGTTGAGTGCAGATAGTATGTATTACCCTTTGAATTCTTGAAACTGAATGCCATGACTTTGCTCCTTTCGTGTACTTGTTGAAATTGAGTGATGGTAACCCCACCACAACTTATCCATTGGGTAAATTGTACTCGAAAATGTCAAATTTGGGCGAGTCTTCTGTTGCACGAACCAACCCCAAGGTTGGTCCGAACATCCTGGCATTATCCTATTCCTCAGCATAGAAGGCGAAACCAATCGCTCCAGGACCAACGTGTGTCCCCACCACCGGGCTGACCGTCGAACGGTGAACCATCGAAGGGGCGAAGCGCTGCTCGACCATATTGGCGACGATATCCCCTTCATCAGGGCTGTCGATATCCACGATGGCAGCTTCCATCATAGCTTTGCCACCCAGCCGCTCTTCGGCGATCTCCAAGATTTGAGCGATGGCCTTGCGCTTGGTGCGCGCCTGGGTGAGGGGTTCGATCTGACCGTCGATGAAATGCAAAATCGGCTTGACCTTCAAGGCCGTGCCCAACAGGCGTTTGGCGCCGCCGATGCGCCCACCTTTGTGCAGATATTCCAAAGTGTCGACCACAAAGAGGAAGTTCACCCGCTTCATCATGGCTTCAGCAGCCGCCACAACCCCATCAATGGATTCTCCCGCCGCGGCCGCTCGGGCTGCTGCCAAAACAGAAAATCCCAAGCCCATGGAACTTGAAAGCGCATCCACTAAACGGATATTGCTCTCAGGCATCTTGGCGATGGCCTGCTGGGCGTTATCAACCGTGCCGCTGATCTTGGAAGAGACCAGCACGTTGACAATGGCATCCGCTCGAGTCAGCACTTCTTTGAAGAAACTCTCGAACTCCACAACAGTCGGCTGAGAAGATGTGGGCAGCGTTTTGGCCTCCCTAAGCCTTTTGTAGAAGGCCGAAGGATCGATATCTACGCCGTCGCGGAAGCTCTCCCCTTCCCACAACAGCCACAGGGGAATCACTGAAACATCCAACCCCTTCAAAGCGCTTTCGGGAATATACGCCGAACTATCGGTCACAATAGCGATCTTTTGGTCACTCATCACTAACTCCGTTTCCGTTTCCTTGTCTAAAAACGCCTATCGGAATTTCACAGGCAAGGCAGTTATATTGACTCTAACACAATTCAATGAAGCTAGTTGTGATTTTAGAACAAAAACGGTACGAACATCTTCGTCCGCTCCATATAGTTTTGATATTCAGCTCCCCAATAGTTGATGTTCTCAGTCTCTTCGATCCTGGCTGTAATGCTGAGAGAGATCGAGGCCAACGCAGCCAGGGCAACGCCGACCCAGGAGGGATACTTGAAAAACGTGCCCCAGGCCAGGAAAAACAATGAGCTATAAAGGGGATGCCGAATATAGCGATAGACTCCTGTAGTTACTAATTCGGCCGTTTTTTCCAGACCCAGGAGCGCGGGATCATCCCTGGTATCATCAGTCTTACCCTTACGCAGCAAACTGAAGCCCTGAATGACCATGAATAAGGAAACGAGCAGCAATACCCAGGCAGTGATCTGGTGGGGGCTGAAGGGATCAACGAACCAATAATCGATATTGATCAAAATCAAAGCCAGGATGGCCTCCCAGGCGAAGAAACGATAAAAGCCATGCGAGCGGATATCTCGCAGGGAGGATCGCGAAATCCACACAATGAATGCGGAGACGAGAATAAATATGACGGTTTTGATTATCGTAGCCATAGGATCATTCCTGGAACTAATTTACATCGCCAAGATATATCTTTTGCTTATTGAGCTTGTTGTCTTTGAGCAATGTTTTCAATATTTTAGGATATATCCGGAATTTCTCGATTTCACCCAAAGGAATCCAGCAAACACCAATTTGTCTTGTATCCATTTCTTCTGCGCGGCCTACCTTGCTATCATCCAACAACTTGCACTGGAACATAATTTCGACCTGGTGAAAATCTGGTTTGTCCCTGGCAAACTCATGATTGGCCTCTATATAATCTCGAATAAAGAGCACATCCCCCACCTCTATCTTGACTCCCGCCTCTTCCTGGCACTCTCTCTCAACGGCCGATATCAAGGTTTCGCCATTGTGTTGGCCGCCGCCCGGCAACAAGAAATAATTGCCCTCCGCGTCGACATGATGCATGGCCAATAATCTTCCATCCCTGATAATGATTGCTTTTGCGGAAACTCTGACTTTTCTCTTCATATCAACAAACTCGAACGATCAACCCCTTCAAATAAGCCCCCTCTGGAAAATTCAGCGCCACCGGGTGATCGGGACTCTGCCCCAGGCGTTCGATGATCTGAGCATCCACCCCCGCGTCCAGGGCCGCGCCGGCGACGATCTTTTGGAAGAACTCCGCTGAGATGCCCCCTGAGCAGGAGAAGGTCACCAGGATACCTCCTGGTCGTAGCAGCTTGAAGGCCAGCAAGTTGATATCCTTGTAGCCGCGCGCCGCTTTCTGGGCCAGAGATGATGTCGGCGCGAATTTGGGCGGGTCCAGGATGATCATATCGAAGGTTCGACGCCCGTCGCGGAAGGTACGCAGCACCTGGAAAACATCCCCCTCCAGCCATTCGATTTTCTCACTGGGCAGATCATTGAGCGTCCGATTCTCCTCAGCCAAGGCCAGTGCATCGGCAGATGAATCCACTGCGGTCACCGAGGCGGCGTCCCCCGCAAGAGCGTTGAGAGTGAAGCCCCCAGAGTAACTGAAGCAGTCCAGCACATCACGCCCTCCAGCTAAGGCCCTCACTCTAGCCCGGGTGAGACGTTGATCCAGGTAGAAGCCGGTTTTATGACCCTGGCTGACATCAACCCAAAATTTCAGTCCATTCTCCTCGATTTGAACGCGCAGCGGCTCCGGCCCCTCTTCACCCCGCAGAATGCCTATACGCAGCGGCAAGCCTTCTAATTTACGCACTTCCACATCCGAGCGCTCGAAAATTCTCCGTGCGCCAGTCAACTCTAAAAGCAGGTCAGCTATCGTCTCCCGCCAGCGTTCGGCCCCCGCGCTCAAAACCTGCATCACCAGCGTGTCGGCGTAGCGATCCACCACCAGGCCGGGCAGCCCGTCGGATTCGGCGTGCACTAAACGGCCAGTAGACGGTGGACAGTGTGCAGTGATCAGTTGTTGGCTATTCACAATTGACAATTCACGATTGACAATTGATATTTGCAGCCGTTGACGGAAAAACGCTTCATCAATGACCACATCAGAGTCAAAAGACCATACCCTGACCCTGATCTGCGACTCTGACGAGTAGGCCCCGCGCGCCAGGAACTCGCCGCGTGAGTCCAGCACATCCACGGTTTCCCCCACCCCAGGATTTCCCTCGACGTCAGCAATCGCCCCCGAAAACACCCAGGGGTGACGGCGAAATAATGCTTTCTCTCTACCAGGTTTCAGAATAATTTTGTACATAAAAAATAAAACCACCAAGGACACGACGCTTTGCGGGCCTACGGCCGGAACACAAAGAGTTCAAGACATTAGAGTTGTTCCGCAATAACGATCACGTCTTTTTTGTACACGGACTCACACGGGATTTACGGACGCTCTGCGTGCCTTCGGCAAAAGCGAAATAATAAAGAAAAAATCCGCGATATCCGTGAATTCCGTGTACAAAATTCTTGTCCCAACTTATTAGGGAACAAATCTATTTTAACCGAAAAACGTGAAACGTAACTTACGCTTCACGTTTTACTCTTCACGCACCCCTGCTCCCCACCCCCCCCTAGCCCCAACTCTGGGGGAACTTGGACAACGAGCAAAGTGCACACTTCACGCTCCACTCATCACAACCAACATGCAAACATACCTACATGCAAACTTGCCTACATGCAAACTTGCAACGCTATCAAATAATCCCAATCTGCTTCCCCGCCTCAGCAATCACATCCATGGCGTACTCGATATCCTCTTCTTCATGGGAGGCAAGCACCGTTGCTCGCAGGCGAGCCAGGCCCACCGGCACCGCCGGGGAGACCACCGGCAGCACGAAGAGATTATTCTTCTGGGCGTGACGGGTGATGGCATAAGCAGTCTCATCCGCGCCGCACAGCACCGGCACAATAGCCGTCTCAGTCAGCATGGTGTCGAAGCCGCGCTCTTTCAATCCGCCGATGAACTGCTGGGTGTTCGCATTAAGCTTCTCGATCCGCCAGGGTTCATCCAGGATGACTTTGAAGGCTTCGTTAGCCGCCGCGGCCTGGGCCGGGGGCAGCGCCGCCGAGAAGATATAAGCCCGGCTGGCATGGCGCAGGTACGTGATCAGATCTTTCTTGCCGGCAATATAGCCACCCACCGAGGGGATCGTCTTGCTCAGGGTGCCCATCTTGATATCGACCGTGCCCCACATATCAAAGTGTTCCTCGATGCCGCGGCCGGTTTTGCCGCAGACGCCCAACGAGTGGGCCTCGTCCATCATCAGCCAGGCATCGTACTTCTGGCAAATCTCCACCATGCGCGGCAGATCGATGATGTCGCCGTCCATGCTGAAGACCGCGTCGGCCACCACAAGCTTGGCGGCCTCAGCCGGCGCGCTGGCGACCATGCGTTCCAGACTCTCCATATCATTGTGTTTGAAGCGGCGGAACTTAGCCCCCGATGTCATGCAGCCATCCACAATGCTGGCATGGTTGAGCTTGTCCGAAAAGACATAATCACCGCGACCCACCAGGGTGGAAATCGCCGTCAGGTTGGTGACATAACCCGACGTATAAGTCACTGCCGCCTCAGCCTGCTTGAACTCAGCGATGGTATCTTCCAACTCGCTGTGCAAGTCCAGCGTCCCCGCCAGTGTGCGCACACCATGCGTGCCCGTGCCATACTTGGCGACCGCATCCTGGGCAGCTTTGTTGATGCGGGGATGCCCCACCAAACCCAGGTAGCTGTAAGAAGCGTACATGCCCATCTCGCGGCCGTCCACCATAACCTTGGAGCCGCCGCGCAGTTCAGTAACTGGCATATTGTAATAATACTCGTCGTTGGCTTTCATCCCCTCAACCCGACTCACCATGGCCTCAACCCGGCGCGCTACCATATCGTTGCTTTTGCTCAAATCCATTTTTGCACCTCGATAATTGCTAACGGAAAAAGATATTGGAGTAGTTTAGTCCAGAGTCTTTAATATGTCAATTAAGAGTCAGCCATCTCACGCAGCTCATTCTCTCCGATAACCCTCACTCCCAACTCCTGCGCTTTGCTCAATTTGGATCCCGCCTTCTCCCCGGCCACCACGTAATCCGTCTTCTTGCTGACCGATCCCGTGACTTTGCCGCCGTGCGTTTGGATGAACGCTTTAGCCTCTTGACGCGTGAACCCGGAGAGGGTACCCGTGACCACAAAGGTGAAACCGGACAACGTTTGGGTTGATTCTGTTCTTTGACTGATTCCCGTCTCCACGGGCCAGACGCCAGCCACCCGCAATTTGCTCAAGACCCCCTGATTGACAGGGCGCTGGAACCAGTCTACGATGGCCTCAGCGATATTGGGGCCGATGCCCTCAATCGATTCCAGTTCTTCAACCGAGACCGCGGCCAGGGCATCCAGGTTGGGATAGTAACTGGCCAGGTCGGCAGCCACCACCTCTCCAACGCCGCGCATCCCCAGGGCGGTCAGCAGGCGGCTCAAAGGTTGTTCTTTGGATGCAGCAATCGCTTCGAGCAGATTATCGGCTTTCTTTTCGGCAAACCCCTCCAAACTGAGCAAGGCGCTCCGCTCCAGGGTGAAGAGATCAGCCACATCGCCCACCAATCCCGCCTCGACAAGCTGTTCCACAATCCTGATCCCCAGGCCGACAATATCCATAGCGCCGCGCGAGACGAAATGCTCGATGACCCGCACAAGTTGGGCCGGGCAGGCCGCGTTGACGCAATACCAGGCCACCTCGCCCTCGATGCGCTCGACCGGCTGATCGCAATCCGGGCAGGTTTCGGGGGGGATATAAGGGGGGGTATCGCCAGTGCGGGCGGTATCCAGCGGGCCGATGACATAGGGGATCACATCGCCGGCGCGCTTGACCCGCACGCGGTCGCCCACGCGGATATCCTTCTCGAAGATATAGTCGAAATTGTGCAGTGTGGCCTGGCGCACGACCACACCGCCGACCTCCACAGGGTCGAGCATGGCGTAAGGGGTCAGCACGCCCGTACGCCCCACGTTGACGCCGATATCCAGCAGCTTGGTGGTGACCTCCTGGGCCGGGAACTTGAAGGCAATCGCGCCGCGCGGATCTTTGCCAACGACACCAAGATCAGCAAAGAGTTGGTGGTCATTTATCTTGATGACCATGCCGTCGATCTCATAGTCCAGGTCGTCCCGCTTTTCAACCCAACCTTGATGAGCGGCGACAGCTTCATTTAAAGTGGCACAGTAGGTGCTCTCCGGTGTAGGGAAGCCAAGGGTGCGCAAGTATTTGATGGTTTCAGCTTGCGACGAGGGTGGACCCCCCTCAGTCCCCCCGCGAGCGGGGGGATGTGTTGTTGCTTCCCCCCGTACACGGGGGGATTGAGGGGGGTTCCAATCGACAATTTGGTAAACCAGTAGGGTCAACGGGCGCTTGGCCGTCAGGCTCGAGTCCAGTTGACGCAGGGCGCCAGCGGCGGTGTTGCGCGGGTTGACGTAGGTTTTCTCCCCGGCGGCTTCCTGCTTGCGATTCAGCTCTTCGAAGTCGGACAGGCGGATGAAGGCTTCACCTCGTACAACTAAGGTATTAGGTATTAGGTGATTAGGTATTAGGGTTCCAAGCACCTGATCACCTGCTACCTGGTCACCTAATACCTGATTACCTGCTACCGGAATTCGCAGCGGCAGTGCTTTTATTGTACGTAGATTGTCCGTAATATCCTCCCCAATCTCGCCGTCGCCGCGCGTGGCGCCTTGCACGAAAACGCCATCACGATAGTGCAGCACCACGCTCAAGCCATCCAGCTTAGGCTCGACAACGAAGTCGGCCTCCAGGGCGCGCTCATCGACTTTGGCGATACGCTCCAGCCAGGCGTAGACATCCGCGGCACCGAAAGCATTGCCCAGGCTGAGGATCGCCGCGGGATGCTGCACCCTCGCGAACTTATCCGTCGGAGGCGCGCCAGTCCGTTGAGTAGGCGAATCGGGGGTGATCCATTCGGGGCGCTGCTCCTCGATCTGGCGCAGTTCCAGCAGCAAGCGGTCATACTCAAAATCGCTGATCAGGGGCTGGTCGAGCACGTGATACTGGTAATTGTGGTTACGCAGTTCCTGACGGAGTTCTATTAAACGTTGGCGAAGTTCATTACTTTCCATACCACCAATTATAGCGCAGTCACAATACAAAATTGAGATTTTGCGGAAATATCAAGGTTGACTGGGGTAGCAGGAATCACTATACTAATCATATATTCACCTCCATTCACTTCCACGCTACCAATACGTCTTCAGCTACAATACACTACCATCCACTCCCGACCCCTTTGACCGAATGGATATATTAATTATCAGTTCGATGGAAGGCAAAGGTTTTTATGCAGGACCCACATCAATTCTATTTTAGGCTGTTTTCGTTTTGGCTGGTTATTCTGTTAATCCTAATCCCCATCAGCTTGACTGCTGTCCAAGCGCGAGGAATTCAGCCAGCAATACCCCAGCAAGAAAAAACTGAGGAAGCACCATCTTCAGATGACGACGGCCGGCTTCCATCACGTACTACAGAACCCCCTCCCGAGGCAACGCCTACCGAACAGCTACCTCCTCCAACCGAGGTTCTCCCACCGACACATACCCCCACCATATTCAAAGAAGCGACAACAACTCCTACATTTACTCATACGATAAAAAGTACACCGACGCCTTCGGGGACTTCAGAGCAAGAATCAGAAGAAGTTCCCAGCATGACTGCACCAGAACAGGAAGTAACTGAATCTCCACCACCAGAGCCAAGCATCACTGAAACAGTTTTTGACGCTGATATCACAGCGACATCCCAAGTCATCATCCCCTCCGGGTTGACAAAGACCCCAACGATCCGTCCCCAATCCGAAGAACCCCTTTTCTCACAAGAAGAAATTCTCCTTGGGGTAAGTGTGACCACAGGTGTGCTGATCGTTGGTTTAGGCGCGGGGATAGGGATCTTACTCGTGAGCCGTCGCAAAAAGAAAACCCCACCCCTTTTCGCGGAAGATTGTGAGGCCATCCGCGCCAGGAATAAAAAACTGCTCAAAAAACTCAAGGAAATAGGAAAACAAGCGAAGAAAGCGCAGCGTGATGAGCAAACAACCTGGGATAAATACCGCAAGCTGCTGCGCCAACCGATCATCGATACTGACGAGGCAATTCAAGCGCTTGAAGCGCAGCGCAAGCGGATCTACGAGCAGTGGAAAAACACAGAGCAGCAATACCGCCGCACGCTAAACAGCCGAGGTCTGGGATGGGGAGCCAAGGCCCGCCTCTGGAGGAGGCTGCCCTCTCTCTACTTGGACATGCGACGTAAAGCAGCAAAAATCGAACGCCAGATCAATAAACTGAAAAAACAAGGTCATATTGATAAGAAACGAAAAATTCAAGCAAGGGAAAATGCCAGGACAGCTTCCCGGTCCGCAGCAGCCAAGCTGAAGCACTTATACAAACGACAGTTCGAAACTCTCCGCTTACTGCGTGACCTTTTCGCAAAATTCGGACACTGTAAAGATTGTTGTGAGTTGGATAAGATTGTCGCTGATCTGAAAGAACAAATCAAAAACCTCGAAGCGCAATGCAAGAGGCTTGAAAAGGAACAAGCGGATGCAGAAAAGAGAGAAAAACACCTCTTAGATGAGCGCCATCAAGCCGCCCGGGCAGCCGCAAAGGGAAAAGGAAACCAGGATCCCCAGAAGGCCTATCAAGAGGCTAAACAGAAGCTGATCGATTTCATCAAACGAAGCAATCTGAAAGACATCGGGGCCACAACCGATCTCACCGAAGCTAAGAAATGGAATTCATATATTGGGGAAGATGTAGACCAGGATGTGTTGGTATACGCCAGAGATTACACCGCCTGGCGGACACTGCGGGATTACCTCCAATCCGAACGCAACAAGATCAAACAACTCCGTCGAGAGTTGCAACGTGCCCGTCAGATGCTTAAGGAGCGTGACAAAAGTATCGAGGCAAGAAATCGAGAGGCCAAACGTAAATATGAAATGGCCAAAGACGCCAATTCTGAGAAGAAGCTATTACGAGAGCGGCAAGGTGACTGCAAGAGGTTCTTGCAGGAGCTAGAAGAACATCTCAATAGGTTTGAAGAGTTGTTCAAAAAGTGTGTGAAAGGTTTGAAAGATTGCCGCGATAGGGTACGCACACTGAATGAACAAGTAAAGGAGCTTCTGGAAAAAATAAACGAATGCAAGACGGTGTTGCGGAGGAATATCCAACACTTAAAAGCCCTGCTGACAAGTTTGAAAAAGTTAAAGCGGAAATACCCCAGCCTGCATAAGAAATACAAAGAAGTTCGCGATGCCATCGAAAAAACCGAGATCTGCTTGAAAGACCTGAATAAACTTAAAAAACCTAAGCCGCCATCCCCAGGCAAAGGAAAATGCGGGAAATTGATCGATTGTGAGGAGAAGGTCAAGCAACTCCAGAAGATCATTGCCGAACTGAACAAATCCCTGAACAAGTGTCAGGGCTGCCAAAAGAAATCCAGTGTAGTGATTCCTGCACTGGCAAAAGCGATAGCTCAAGAATTGGATCCAGATGCCAGCAGGCGCGTCGGCGATTATTGCTGCCCGAGTGGTTTTTGGATTGGAGTGGGAGTGACATCTGGAGCCGGATTATTAATTTGGGGCTATCAGAAAAACAAAATGTTGTGGTTCTGCTACGATGATACTGACAAATGGGCCAGAATTTCATCCAGTTCGCATCGGTTTGGTTTGACCTTGGGTTTCGAAGCTGGTGCTATGCTTGGCTTGGTCTGGGAAGCTGACCATCCGCATGAGGCATTGGAGGTCTGGAAAAATCAAATTATGACGGGAATGGATTTTGATTTATCCCTTGGAATACCTGTCGTCAAGTTATTAAAAAAGTTGAGAGTGATTCTTCGTTTTAACCGATTGAAGTTTAAAAATAAAATTATCAAGACCGCACTGAAAGGATTGGAAAAATTTATTGGGATACTAGGAACACAAATCAAAAAGGTACCAAGTAAAGGTAGAGGGTTATACCAAGCATCGACTGATTTAGCCCTCAGCGGGGCCAGCCGCGCCGCCGGTTCAGTTTTGAAGAAAGGGGCCAAAGGGGCATTGAAAAGTGGTGGAAAAGGGGCCGCAAAGAGTGCCAAAAGTCGGGCACTGGCATTGCCGCTAACATACGGCCTTCAGGTTGGGCTTTGGAAAAATATCTGGGCCAAGCTTCGCGTGGACGAATTCCGCTGCTGTTCTTGCAACATCGAGATGGGGCACCATCTGGACTCCCATGGACATTTCCACAAGTAAAGCTACCTCGTGGGATCGCATTTCCCCTAGCGCCAGATCTTCAAGCTGGTGTATGGTGGTAGTGCGCTCGGGTTGCTCCTGCCCGCTTTTGTCTCTTCCGGGCGATGGAAGCTCAGCCCCTCCAAAGATCGCAACGCATAAAGGACTATCGATTCTCAGTTCAGGTCGCGATGAGCGCCAAGATCATTTCTTTCTTAGCGCTCTTCGCGTCTTAGCGTTGAGGGTTTTTTGGCCGAAAAAACATCCCGCTTACTAAAGGGAGCACTCAGAAATCGCCCCATCATTTTCAAAGGCGAGGTATACGTAATCACAACTCCAGATTTCCGATTCGCTAAAATCTTGCGCACCAACCAGGGAGCCACATTTTCCACTCGGTCGGCGATGATGTTGAATATCTTCCGCACCCGCTCCAAAGCTTCCGACTTATCTTCGAAGTGCTGCATCACAAAATCGGTGATCACCATCTCAGGGCGCAGGGAGCCGATGATCAGATCCGTGCCCTCCAGTTCTTTGATCAGTGATTTTGTAAAGAAATGCACCCCAGCTTTGGTTGTCCCATAGATCTGCGCCATGCCCGGACGCACCTTGCCATCACTGCCATACCCTTCCATATTGTAATTCAGAAATCCTATTGACTTGAATATTATTTCAATATAATATATATTTATATTACTTATACATACTATATATCTAAATTATGAACAAGGAGGATACTCATATGTCTGAAGAATCACATCTCGATCCCCTGACGGGGTTCCTGCGCCGGATCGCATTCGAAGATTTCTTTGAATTGGCTATGGAAGAAGCTATCAAAGAAAACAAAACCTTCACCCTGGCGTTTCTCGACATCGATAATTTTCTACGCATCAACGAAGAATACGGACACATCGGTGGTGATCTCGTCCTTGAGACGCTCGGCAATATCATCAAGGAGACCACAGGGGCTGAAGCAGTTCCTGGCCGTTTCGGAGCAGTTGCCGGAAGATACGGTGGAGATGAATTCGCTATCTTCTTCCCCGATGTAGAGCGTGAACAGACCTTTCTAACCATGGAGCGTATTCGAGAAGAAATCGAGGGAACTGGCATATATCAAGATGACCAAACGGTAGTGGAAGATCAAATCACTATCAGCTGTGGAATCGCCTCATACCCCATCGATGGCAGCACCACAAATGAGATCATTCGTAAAGCCGATCAGGCCCTCTATAAGGCGAAAAAATCTGGGCGCAATAATATTATGCTGGCTTATGAAGAGCGCATGGTTCCCAAGACAGCCCACTTCACAATGACCCAGCTCGAACGTCTCTCGCAACTGGCCGAGGAACAAGGCATCGGTGAGGCTGTGCTCCTGCGCGAAGCATTGGATGACCTACTCAGTAAATACGTGGTCACAAAGATCGAAAACTGACCCAATCAACGAATACTCACCCAGACATGGTGAAACCAAGATAAAATACTCCCCATGTCTACACGCCAGATCATCGTCATCGGCGGCGGACCGGCAGGCTTGATGGCCGCTGGTCAGGCCGCTCAATTTGGGGCCAAAGTTACCCTGCTCGAAAAGATGGGTACCCCCGGGCGCAAGCTCTTTATCAGCGGCAAGGGTCGCTGCAATCTGACCAATGTCGCCCCCATCAACGAGTTCATCGAACACTTTGGGCCTAATGGGCGCTTCCTGCGCCAGGCTTTCCACCGCTATTTTTCTGAAGACCTAATAGCTTTCTTCCACGTTCTGGGCGTCCCCACGGTAACCGAGCGAGGCGGGCGTGTCTTTCCAGCCAGCGGACTCTCCTCCGATGTCGTCGAGGCCCTGGTGGATTGGGCAACGCAAAGTGGCGTAAAAATCTGGACTCAATCTCCAGTTGAGAATTTACTGATTGAAGCGGGGCGCGTGGTTGGTGTCAAGACCAAGCACACCCAACTCGACACGGATGTGGATGCCGTGATCATCGCTACAGGGGGTGCATCCTACCCTGGCACTGGCTCAACTGGAGATGGCTACACATTTGCCAGACAAGCTGGTCACACTATCATACCTGTCCGACCGGCGCTGGTGCCCCTGGTCATAGCCGGGGAGGCCGGAAAGGGACTTCAGGGGCTGAGCCTGCGCAACGTGGCGGTCACAGTTTGGACAGATGGGAAGAAAACTGACCGCGCTTTCGGCGAAATGCTCTTCACCCACTTCGGCGTCTCCGGGCCGATCATCCTGACCCTCAGCCGCGGGATTGTCGACTCGTTACACGTCGGGAAGAAAGTCGAACTCTCCATCGATCTCAAACCCGCCCTGGACGAACGAAAACTCGACGAGCGATTGCTGCGCGACTTCAAGGAATTCAGCAACAAACAATACAAGACCATCCTTGCCGGGCTGCTGCCCAAGACGCTCATCCCGGTATGCATCAACCTCACCGGCATCCCTGCCGATAAAGTGGGCCACCAGATCAGCGCTGTTGAACGCAAGCGGCTGCGGGCGTGGCTGAAAGACTTCCGCCTGGGTGTCGAAAGCCACCGCCCGTTCAAGCAGGCCATCGTCACCGCCGGGGGTGTGGATACCCGCGAAGTCAATCCCAAGACCATGCAATCTCGGATCGTTGAAGGGTTATATTTCGCCGGGGAAGTCTTGGATGTCGATGCCGATACAGGGGGCTATAACCTGCAAGCGGCCTTTTCTACAGGCTGGCTGGCAGGCCGATCAACGGCGAATCAATAAGGAAGCCAGGAAAGCAGGAATAAAAGAAAAAATTCCTACCTTCTTGGCTTCCTCATTAAATTTGTTGTTTCAACGGAGGTATCAATGACCAACCGGCTCGACCAATTCCGCGCCTACCGCCAAAAGATGAACGAGCGCATCTTCGAGATCGACCACCTGGGCATCAAGCGCTTCTTCAACCTCGACACTGCCGCGTATCGCGACGGCGCTCTGGACACCAAAACCAAGGAACTCTTAGGGCTGGTCGCCTCGGCAGTTTTACGCTGCAACGATTGCATCGACTACCATCTGGATCAATGCGTCGAGATCGGCTGGAGCGATGAAGAACTCTACGATGCCCTCAACGTGGCCCTAATCGTCGGCGGCAGCATCGTCATCCCTCACTTGCGGCATGCAGTAGAGACGATTGACTTGCTACGCGAGCAGAAACGATCTTGAAATCCTGGGGGGGCAGCAAGTTTACTCAGCCAACACTACCCGGTTGCGGCCGCCGGTTTTGGCGGCGTAGAGGGCCTTGTCGGCCGTCTGGATGAGTCGATCGGGGGTTTCGGCGTGATCGGGGGAAACCGCCACACCTAGAGATAATTTCCCCTGCATGACCTGCCCAGCGTGCTCAATCGACAATTCAGCGAACGCGCGGCGCAGCATTTCGGCTCGTTCGGCAGCCACCTCAATGGGCGTTTCCGGCAGGATGATCAGGAATTCTTCCCCTCCATAGCGGCAGGCGACATCGGCGCGGCGCACCTGAGATTTCATCAGGGCCGCCAGGGAGCGCAGCACTTCGTCACCGGCGGGATGCCCGTAGGTGTCGTTCAGCTTCTTGAAGTGATCGATATCCATCATAATCAAACTGACCGGGTAACCCGCCCGCCCGGCGCGCTGCAGTTCGTGATTCAGCATGGTCTCCATATAACGCCGGTTATACAGGCCGGTCAGGGGGTCCTGGGTTTTTTCAACGGTGGCGCTCTCGACTGCCTGGGAGGCTTCGCGCAGCCGCCTGCTGAGTATCCGCAAGATGCCCCGTGAGAAGCTGCTGGATTCCTTCAACAACACCTGAAAACTTTGGCGGTTTATCTCCATTAGAGTTACCGGCTCCAGGGCTACCACTGAAGCTGAACGCGGCGATTCTTCAAGCAGGGCCATCTCGCCGATGGATTGCTCCTTCATGCGGCAGCCCAGGATGATGGGAGCGGAGAAATCTCCCTTGATCACCGCCAGCCTGCCAGACAGGATGATGTAGGCTGAATCACCGGGATCATTTTCAGCGAAGACCACCTGCCCGGCTTGGTACTCCCGGTCATCGAAGAGATGTACCCACTGCGTATGCTCTTTGTAAATAAGCTGCCCCAGGATGATTTCATCTTGGGGTGTTTCTGGCAGCTGATCGACGGCGGAGATAATGCGGTCAAGATCGCCGGGGGTTAGCGTGGAGGCTTGCGGTTTTTGTGTTGGCATTGTGAAACAGTTATCCTGGTATTGAAAACTGAAAGCTGGTCTGGCCGACAACACAATCATATATCAGAATGACGATTTTTCCCAGTCAATTTAAGCCAATACAACGAATTCCCCCCCCTTGCTCCCTACAAGGTTTACAAGTACGGCTCAATCTGAACATCAACGACCAGTTTTTAGTATGCATAACAGAATGCATATCGTAATGAAGTTATCAAGCCGCACAGGCATTTGTCTGTTTCTCCTCCTTGTTCTGGGGATAGGCGGGTGCGTATCGCCTACCAGCGACGCGCCCCCTATCCCCGCAGAAACTTCGGCTGCAGCGCCATCTCCCCAACCTTCTCTAACGGAAACTACGCTCGAAATCGATCCCGCCTTATTCGCACGCTACCAGAATCCGGGTGACTATGTCGATATGCTCCCCGTGGATGGATATACGCGCTGGTTTACGGTACATATCCCCCTCAGCTACGATCCTGATACTCCCATGCCCTTGGTGTTCAACCTGCACGGCCGCACCGACACTGCCTTTCACCAACAAGAGATGACCCAAATGAACGCCAAGGCCGATGAAGCAGGTTTTATCGTGGTTGCCCCGCAAGCCATCGACAACCCGCCCACCTGGTGGGGCGCGGTTCCAACCGAGGTCGGCGAGCCCGATATGAATTTCTTCGAGGTCTTGCTCGAACATCTGCAAGCCGATATCAACGTTGACCCGGCCCGCATCTATGCCACCGGCTTTTCCAATGGCGCCTCGATGGCTAATCGTTTAGCTTGCGCCTACTCTGATGTTTTCGCGGCAGTAGCGCCAGTCTCCGGTGGGCATGTGGGTTATTACGACTGTGAAGCCTTGTACACTGTATCGGTGCTGGCTATTCACGGGCTTAACGATTCGGTCATTCCTTACGAGGGCAATCAGAACAATCCCCTGGTTCACGATTGGGTGGAAGCCTGGGCGGAACGCAACGGCTGCAACTCCGTTCCAACCACCAATCATCCTGCAGAATCGCTCACGCTGGAAACATGGGGGAACTGTAATGGAGATGCCCTGGTTGCCCTGTATTCCATCGCCGACGCCGGGCACACCTGGCCGGGATCAGATTTCGCTATCGAATTCGAGGGCACGACCCAGGCCATCGACGCCACAGATGTGATCTGGGAGTTCTTCGCCGCGCACCCAAAAACTAGCCTGACACCAGTCCAGCCATCTGCCGCCCCGACAGAGGATGCCGAAACCGCCTATCCCACACCGGGGGATTATTTCGATGTGATCTCGTCGGGCGGCTTCGACCGCACCTTCAAACTTCATATTCCACCCAGCTACGAACACGGATCGCCGATTCCGCTGGTGCTCCTCTTCCACGGGCGAGGCTCCAACGCCTTTAACGCCGAGCAATATCTTCAATTCAATCCTTTAGCCGACCAGGAAGGTTTTATCGTTATCTACCCCCAGGCAACCGGCTCCCCCACCACCTGGGAAGATCTGCCCGGCGAGTCCGAATCCGGTGTCGATGATATTCAATTTGTGGATGATTTACTGGTTCATCTGAGCAGCCATTTGAGCATTGATGCCAAGCGAATCTACGCGGCTGGCTTCTCCAATGGCGGCGGCATGACCAATCATTTAGGGTGCGACCTATCCGAGAAGATCGCGGCCATCGTTCCGGTGGCAGGCGCTTATTACTACTGGGATGAATGCCAGCCCAGCCGCCCCGTCCCGGTACTGGCATTCCACGGCCTGAGCGATGAGATCGTCCCCTATGAGGGCACGGACTATGAAGAATACGTCAACCTGCCAGAAATCCCCGTCTGGGCCGCGGCCTGGGCGGAGAGGAATGGTTGCGCGCCTGAATCAGAGAGCGAATCTAAAGGCGGCGTGATCACCACAGAACGCTGGACAAGTTGCGACGCTGGAGCCGGTGTAATGCTCTACTCCCTGGCCATGGACGGTCACAACTGGCCTACCACCACCTTCGGCGGTTTAGGGACAGACCCAATTACTGCCAATGACCTGATTTGGGAATTCTTCACAACGCATCCCATGCCAGAAACGCCTTAGGTGCGGTGGATAATACTTCCCCATTTGCTTGTCAGAAGACCCGAAGGGTTTCCACGAGAATGGCTGCGAAAAAGGGTCTCAGACAGCCAGAAAGCTCGTTTCTCGAAGAACGTTGGTAAACCCTTCGGGTCTAATTGGGCACTTTAAGAAATGGGGACCACGCTAAACTACAGGAATGAACCGCCAAGAAAAAAACACCGCTGGCTTACTTCGCCAGCGGTGTTTTTTCTTGGCTCATATTGACTATTGGTCGCTACGGTTTATCCATTGCGCTACTGATGATCGTGCTCTTCGCCTTTCAGGTTCTCAACACCGGGCAGCTTACCAACTAACATCTGCGGTTTGTGGATCACGATGGGTAGATGTTGGGGGCAAATCCAATAATGATTACCTTGAAAATTCATCTGGATCAGGGGCACTTGTTCACTCGTGCGCTCACAATGTACACAATTTGCTTGATGATCTGTCATTTGGTTTTTCTCCTTGAATAATGTGATGACCAAGTATACCGCAACAAAACAGCCCTCTCCATCATAAAAAGGAGGCTCTTTGGGAATCGGCGGGGTGACTCCCAGATTTGGGGG
>JADHXE010000058.1 GCA_016783125.1 Anaerolineales bacterium | reverse complement strand
AGGGGGCTTCCCGAAGGGACGCAAAGCGCCGCCCCCTGCGCACACCCTTTTTTCGGGAGATCTCCCGTATGGCTTAGTAGTTACTTCGAAGATTAGAGAATGAACGGTATCCCATATTTACGTCTGGATCGTATCAAAACCGACCCCCAGCTGATGAGGCTGCTGCCCCCAGAGGTTGCACTCCATTACCATGCACTTCCGGTGGCTACCGATGGCAGCCGGATCACAATCGCCATGGCCTCCCCGGAAGACCTTGCCGCCTCTGCCGCAGTATCTTCAGCGATCAACGCTCCGATTTGCCTTGTGCAGGCTGACCCAAAGGAAATCGATCAACGCCTGGCTGAAATCTGGCTGCAAAACCCCACACCCCGGCTGCGATTATTACTCTGGTCTCCAACAATGACCGCTGCGGTCAGGTTGCAACCCTATGCTCAGGCGTTAGCCAAGCTGCTCGATGCTGATCTGGAGCAGGCAGACTTCCCCTGGCAGGGTGTGCAATCTTTCGCAGAATTGAACCACGCCGCAGATCAGGTGCGGGCCGATTTGATCATTTCCCAGGCTCCCAGTTCATCGCTCCTGAAACAAGTGCTACTTGATTCAGCAACACAAAAACTGATCGACCGATTGCCTGCCTCTGTGATTATTGCGCATAACCCGCGCTGGCCGTTGGCGAAAATATTACTGGCTCTTCCAGATGGTGATGCTGCCAATGATCCAGCAATTGACTGGGCTGTCCAATTGGCACGCTCCAGCCATGCCAGGGTTACGGTATTGCCTCTGCTCATGTACGGCACATTTATTCAACACAGCTTGCAGGTCCTTTTGGAGGCTAATGACCCCATGGGCCAGAAGATGCGTGGAATCGCGCGACGGTTTACAGAAGATGAAATCAAAGGGGCCTTCAAGCTGCGAGACGGAGTTCCCCAGGATCAGCTTCGTCAAGAAATACTCGCCTCCGATCCCGATCTGGTCATTATTGCGGCTGAACCCCAAGACTGCTTGTGGTGTTGGATAGCCGGAGAACTGGTTAGCCCCCTGTTGGCCTGGGCCAACAGGCCGGTATTAATTTCAAAAAATGTGGGACGAACCCGGTTCCTGGAAAGAAAGCATCGATAGAACTAGATCATAAAGGAACCGGGTTCGTAAAGCCCCATCCGTAGGACGTTTTTCTAACCGCCGTCCTACGCCGCTATTTTTGAAAAGACACAAAATAAGGATGAAAAAGATTTGAACATCGAACTCATAATCCCACTTGTAATGCTGGCTTTCGTCTGCGAGCTGGTGGATTCGACCCTCGGTATGGGATACGGCACCACGCTGACTCCCATTTTATTGGCCTTGGGTTATGAGCCCATCGAAATCGTTCCGGCGGTATTGTTTTCCGAAGCCATCACCGGGGTTTTAGCTGGTGTGTTCCACCATGGATTTGGGAATGTGAACCTGCGGCCCGGCAGCCGCGATTTCAAAGTTACGCTGACGCTCACCAGCCTGAGTGTCGTGGGGGTGCTGTTGGCGGTCATCATCGCAGTTAACGTACCCGCCTGGGTGGTCAAGTTGTATATCGGCGTCCTGGTGCTGTCGCTGGGGCTGCTGATCTTACGCAACAGCAAACGAGAATATCCCTTCTCCTGGCGGCGGATTGCCGGGATGGGCTGGCTGGCAGCCTTCAACAAGGGCATCAGCGGCGGCGGTTACGGCCCGGTTGTGACAGCCGGGCAGGTTTTGTCCGGTGTGCGCGGTCGCAGCGCAGTAGGGATCGCTTCCCTGGCTGAGGGGATCACGAGTATCGTGGGGGTAGGAATCTATCTGCTTAGCGGCACACCCCTTTCCTGGCCGTTGGTAGCATCCCTTTTGTTGGGGGCAGTGTTTTCCGTACCTCTTTCTGCTTATGTCGTCAGCCGCCTCCCGGCCGGGCGGTTGACCTTCATCATCGGCGGCATGTCCACTGCCTTGGGTGGGTATACCCTTGTGCGGTTGTTGATTTGAGTTCTAGGAGCCTGTCATGAATCAAACATTCTCTCGTTTCAAAGACAAAAACTGGGGCCATCCGCTCAACTGGTTTCTGGGAGCAATTTTTTTGAGCATCCTCATTTACCTGGTCTGGAGTGGAATCCAGTTTGACGACAGCAAACCCCTTCGCTTGATCGTGTATGCTTTCAGCACCCAGGAAGAAGTCCTGACGCAGGGGATTTTTCCCGCCTTCGAGCAGGCCTGGGAAGCGCAAACGGGGGAGGACGTAGACATTGAGGGCGTATTTGGCCCATCTGGAACGCTCTCGGTACAGATCACCATGGGGGCGCCCGCCGATATTGCCATCTTCAGCAACCAAAGACATATCGACTGGCTCAAGTTTAGCAAATGTGTGGACAGAGATACCGATCAGGTGATGATCGCCTCCACGCCGTTGGTGATTCTCACGCGCCCAGGCAATCCAGCAAACATCTCAGATTTCGCTGATCTTACCCAGCCAGGGATTACGCTGCTTCACGCAGACCCGGGCAGCTCCGGGGCTGGGGAATGGTCGGTGCTGGCCGAGTATGGCAGCGCTTATCTGGAAACCGGCGACCACGACACCGCTGAAGCTCAACTCAAAGGTATCTGGCAAAATGTCAGGCTGGTGGGTTCTTCTGCCCGTGCCACGCTGACCCTGTTCGAGCTGGGCGCTGGTGACGCCCTGGTAACCTACGAGCAGGATGCGTTTCTGGCGCGGGAGCGTGCTGTTCCGCTGGAGATTGTCACCCCGCCGCGCACGATCCTGGCCCGGCATTACGCCGTGATCGTAGACGATAATGTCACCTTTGCTGAGCGTCAGGTTGTGGAAGCATTCCTGGCTTTTATTCAGAGCGATGAAGGGCAGCAAATCTTCAGCCAGTATTACTTCCGGCCTGCCACCATTGAGAGTGATGCTCTTCCTGTTTTGATTCACCCCTTTACAGAAGAAGATTTGGGCGGCTGGGCGCAGGCTTATTACAATTTGATCGAAAATTACTGGAAAACCGAAATCGAACCGGGCCTCGAGTTGGAGCCGGCTGCCTCTTTTCTGGTGCGAGGAGAATAGGGATGCAAGAATCTCAGGATGCCAACTTGGCGTCCCGAACCGCTGTACAGCCTCAACACCTATCTCCCACTTTAGAACCGCCAACAATCGAATTTGCTTGGTGGGAGCGCATCCGGGTGGGGAAGCTTATTTTGTTCATGCTGAGTTTGTTCCTCTTCACCCTGGCAATCACCTTGATGAAGGACGGCGCCCGCAGCCTCACCCCGCTGCTGCAGAGCACATTTTCCATCAACAATGCAGCCAACTGCCTTGGTTTTGGCTGGCTTTTTGCCTACCTTATCATGAGCGGCTCCCCGGTTGCTGCGGCTTCGTTGGCATTCTTCGATGCGGGAGTCATTGGTAAGCTGGGCGCCTTTGCCATGATCAATGGCAGCCGTTTAGGGGCCAGTTTTATCGTCCTGTTCATTGGCTTCATCTATGTACTGCGAGGCCGGGATCGATCAACCAGCCTCAGTATGGGCTTGCTGTCCCTGGCTGTCACCGTCACAACCTATCTTCCCGCCTTCTTCCTTGGCGCGGTTATCCTGCAAACGGGCCGGTTGGATAAGATGCAGCTTCGAACTGGCGCGCTTCTCCATTCTGTCATTGACCAGGTAATTGATCCGCTCGCGGCCTTGGTGACGAATTTATTGCCAGATTGGTTGGTCTTTTGCACCGGTTTGGGGATTGTTTGGTTGAGCTTCAGCCTGTTCGACAAATGCCTCCCCCAGATGACCATCAAGGAGAGCCAGGTGGGTTGGATGTCTCGCCTGGTTTATCGCCCAGTTATCATGTTCATGCTGGGCGCGCTGATAACCATGATCTCCATGTCAGTCAGCCTTTCTTTGAGTATTCTAGTACCGCTCAGCGCCCGCGGGTTTGTCCGCCGCGAGAACATCGTCCCTTATATTATGGGCGCGAATATCACCACATTCATCGATACCCTCTTAGCGGCTGTGTTGCTCAGAAATCCCCCGGCATTTACGATTGTTTTTGTGGAGATGTTAAGTATCAGCATAGTTTCCTTGCTGATCTTAGCCATCATATACCAGAAGTATCGATTGGCAATGCTCGATTTCGTAACCTGGGTTACGGCCAATAACCGCAATCTGGTCATCTTCATGGCTGTTATCTTCGCTTTACCCATTATCCTTATGTTGATTTGAGAGATCTCATGCGCATCCTAATTGCCATCCACGACTTATCACTCATCGAGAACATCCTGCAATTCGCCGCCCAAATCGCCTGCAGTGCTAATGAACCACCCACCATTCTGGCCGCCATTGGATACGGTGCAGACCGCCCTCCGCCTCTCCTCGATACCATCCTGGCAGAGGCTTGCAAACGTGTACCAATGCCAGCGTTGCAAACCCAAATACGGATTGGAGATCCAGTTGAAAACATCCTGCGCGAGGCAGAAGATGGGAACTACGATCTGGTTATTGTGGGGGATCGCTCGAACCACCGGCTTGGGCGGCTTTTCCGGGCTTCTATTGCGATACGAATAGCAGAGCGTGCCCCTTGTCCGGTCATTGTGGTCAAGGGCAAGACGGGCCCGATACAGCGCATCTTGATGTGTGATAGCGGCAGCGAGGGATCGCCGCTGCTTGGCCGTTTTACCGCCCAATTGGCTGACCTGCTTCCTGGCGAGGAAGAGGTTACCATTTTACATGTTATGTCGCAAATCAGCGCCGGTCCGGGTGTGCGAGGGGGACAATTACGGAATGGCGCTGACAAACTGATCGAGGAGCATACGCCTGAGGGTGAGCTGCTGGAACGAGATATCCAGACCCTGGAGCGACCGAGGGTTCACCCTATCCCCAAGGTGCGTCACGGATTGGTTGTAGACGAAATCCTGGCCGAGGCCCGCAGTGGAGATTATGACCTGGTAGTCATTGGCGCTTACCTCAGCGAGGGCTGGGGACGCTTCTTGCTGGATGACCTGGCGCATAAGATATTAACTCAAATGGACCGGTCGGTGCTGGTGGTGCGGTAGCATAGAAACTATGATTATATTGGGTGACTCAGGTTCATAAGGAGCGCGATAGAAATCCCCATAAGTTTGGATCACTTTCAGGCCGGCTTCTTCGAAATTAAACAAGATTTCATCAGCCGCCTGAAGATGATGAAGAGATGAGATCGTCTCCCGCTCAACGCGGCCATCGGGCAGCAGGTGATCGTAGTGCCAGTGGAATAGCACTCCCTCGCCCACATCTTCCCACTGGCTGCTCACCTGCACAGGATGGCCTGTCTCTGGATGCGGGAAGAACGATTCGGTTTCTAACTCACCATCTTCGGGCAGTTCCGACAGCAAACTTGGGTTGGGCATGCTGACGATGAAAATCCCTTGTTGTGCTAAGTGCAACCGTACCCTGTTCAGAGCGATCCGCCGATCATTGAACGTGAGAGTGCTGTAGGTATTACAGGGCATCAGGATGAGCGGAAAACGACTCGCCAGGCAATAATTCCGCAAATCGCCGCGCATAAGCACTACGCGTTCACGTAGCGAATTGGGAACGCGCTTGCGCAGAAAATCCAACATGGCGGGATCGCGGTCCAGCCCGAAGATTGTGTATCCTGTCTCAGCCAGCGGCAGCAGCACCCGCCCAGTACCGCAACCCAATTCGAGGATTGGCCCACCCTGCTGACGTGCCCAAGCCAGCCAGAAGGGTAAATCATCTGCGTCTGCATCCAGGCTGTGATGGGTATGATAGAGCGGGGGGACAGAAAAAGGCTCACTCATCATAAAATCTCCTTGCGCATAAGGCTGATTGGCATTATACTCCCGTTCGCCGGGGTGTAGCGCAGTTGGCAGCGCGCTGCGTTTGGGACGCAGAGGTCGGCGGTTCAAGTCCGCCCACCCCGACTGAAGGATAGAAAACGTGATCATAAATCTCGCTCATCACGATTCATGGCAACGTTCAACGCAAATCGAAAAGCAGCCCAAGGAAAACGCAATGATCAAAAAGAAGAAATTCGACGGCGTGATCGAAGCAGTCCACTATGCGCCCAATGGGCAAATCGAATGGGTGCGGGCCTATGAGCGCAAGGGCTTTGTCTTCACAGATTGGTTGAAGCTTGACCGACCGACTCTGGTTGACCGGCTCAGAGATGGCGCTCGCTTCTATATCGGTCAACGTAAAGCCTATTTGGGCAACGATTTTGATATCGCTGAGGCCGTCCGCTTAGAGGGGGAAGAAGACTCTGAAATCGTCGTGGCTGGCGAGGCCAAAGGGGAACAAGATCATCTCGAAGGTGTGCCTATTTTTTGAGTTCACCAGGCGTCCTTATCCAATCATCCCCGGTTTTGTTTTGAGCCGGGGATTTTTCTATACTGCACTGGTATAATCACCCATACGGCAAGATACTTTGAGCATCTCAAAAGGGAGCCGATGCTATGATCTTACGAGATTTTTCCCCAACCCCTTACCAGGGCGGCAAACTACCCATCACGGATCTGCTGCAGGCCATACTTAAAAATGGTTTCAGTTGGCCTACGGAGATGAAATCCCAGGATGTGGTAGTACGCTATTTATTGCACTCTCTGGACAACTCATACACCCTGCTGCGCAACGTTTCCCTGCCCGGCGTTGAGGTCATGATACCCTTCATCCTGGTCGGCCCAACAGGTATCATTGTAATCAATAACAGCCCGGCCAGTGGAATTTTCCGCGCCCAGGGGAATGTCTGGGCGGTGATGGATAAACGCGATGGTGCCTTCCGCCCGTCCAAGCCCAACCTGGTAATGCGAACCATCTTATTCACGCGCGCCGTGGAAACGTATCTCAAAGAGAAAAACTTCGCTGAAATACCCGTTGAGGGTATCTTAGTGCTTACCAACCCAGGTACGCATGTCGATACAACCAGACCCGATGTGCGCGTGGTATTAGTCGACGGGCTGGAGCGATTTAGTGCCCATCTATCCGCTGAAGCACCCATCATGGATCGCGAGAGACGTTACAAACTCATCAAAACCATTGAAAATAGCCTCGATGCTGATAAGCCAGAACCATCCCCAGCAGATGCCCCCGGCAGCGCGTTACCCCAAACCCTGGACTCAAGCTTCGATCAGGCCGTAGCCCCGCTGCGCAAAAAAGCAAACTTCTCCCGGCGGCAATGGCTGATCTTGGGCGCATTTGTGGTAGCCGAAGTGGTCATCCTGGTGATCTTCTTGTTCATCATCATGTTCACCGCCTGACCCGGCAAGCCGTCGGAAACAGGACATCCCCAAAAGCGGCAACCCACTCAACCCCAGTCCCGCCGCGCCCTTCAATTTTTATTGGAAGGACATTGTGAAGCATCCTCTCTTATCCATCATCATCCCCGCATATAACGAAGAAGCCCGCCTGCACAGCACCCTTGGGCAGGTCTTCGATTTTCTAAAAGACCAGGATTACACTGCCGAGGTTATCGTCGTCGAAAACGGCAGCCACGACAAAACGTTAGCAATCGCCCAGTCATTCGCCAAAGAGCACCCTGGTCTGACCGTCCTGCAAGAGCCGTTACCAGGAAAGGGTTCCGCGGTGCGCAAGGGCATGTTGGCGGCGAGCGGAGATTACCGCTTCATGTGCGATGCCGATCTCTCCATGCCCATCGTCGAGGTCAACCGTTTCATCCCGCCAGCGTTGGATGATTTCGATCTGGCCATCTCCTCACGTGAGGCCCCCGGCGCGGTGCGTTATGACGAGCCGGAATACCGTCACCTGGGCGGCCGTGCGATCAACTTGATAATTCGTTCTCTGGCGCTTCCCGGCATACACGATACCCAATGCGGCTTCAAGTGCTTCCACGCCCCCATCGCCGAAGATCTCTTCAAGCACCAAACCTTAACCGGCTGGTCATTCGATATTGAACTGCTTTACCTGGCCCGCCGCCGCGCGTACCGCATCGTTGAAATCCCCATCCCCTGGTACTTCAACGCCGATACAAAACTCAGCCCTGTTCGCGATGCGCTGCAAATGGTCCTGGATATTTGGAGCATTCGTCTCAACGCCCGCCGAGGCTTGTATGACGTCCAGGATTGACCCCCAGCTAATCCCTGCAAACCCAAATCTAGAGTGGGAGAGGGCTCTGTGGGAGGCTGGTATCCTAAGGATTGCCGGGATCGATGAAGCTGGACGCGGCGCGCTGGCTGGACCTGTCGCTGCCGCGGCGGTGATCCTGCCCCCTGAACGGAGCATCGCGCGGGAGTTGAGCGGGGTGCGCGATTCCAAACAGATGACCCCGTCCCAAAGGGAATCCTGGTCTAAGCGCATCCAGGAAATCGCCCTGGCCTTTGGGGTGGGGATGGCATCATCAAAGGAAATCGATTTCCTTCGGATCGTCCCGGCCACGCAACTGGCTGCCCAACGCGCCATCGCCACCCTGACCATCAAACCCGAGCACCTGCTCCTGGATTACATCTTTTTGCCCGACATTCCGCTGCCGCAAACATCTCTGATCAAAGGGGATATGCGTTCGTTGAGCATCGCCGCGGCCTCAGTTCTGGCAAAAACCAGCCGCGACGCCTTGATGATCGAACTCGACGAACAATACCCCGGATACGGACTGGCTAAACACAAAGGCTATGGCACGGCTGCGCATCGTCAGGCCATTGAGCAATTGGGACCTTCAGCAATTCATAGAATGAGCTTCGCTCCCATGAGAAGCTAGGGAGCACGGGAGGCAGGGAGCTAGGGGGCAGGGGGGCTGGGGGCATGGGTGATAGGGTGATGTCCCCCCCCGCTCCCCCGCCCCCCTGCTCCCCAGCTCCCAGGCCCCCACACCCCCTGCACATTGGATTGACAGGCACAATCCCACCATATATAATGCAACATATACTTGCTTTGGAGGTCCTTTCTCATGGCACAAGTGACAATTTACCTGAATAAGGATACGGAAGAAAAAATGCGGGCGCTTGTCAAAGCCCATAATATTTCACAAAGCCAATGGGTGGCTAGCCTGATACGCGAGAAATTGCGAACCGAGTGGCCCGATCATGTGGCGGCTCTTGCCGGCGCGTGGGAAGACTTCCCCTCTCTTGAAGAGATTCGAGATGAAGTTGCCCATGATGCTGCGCGGGAATCGCTGTGATGTATGTCCTGGACACTAACACGCTGATTTATTTCTTTAAAGGAATGGGGGACGTCGCGGCGAATTTATTGCATACTCCGCCAAGCGAAATCGGTATTTCAAGTATTGTGGTCTATGAGTTGGAAGTAGGGATTGCAAAATCCACTTCGCCCGAAAAACGAACGGAGCAACTCAGCAACCTTCTCTCAATTGTCAATGTGCTACCGTTTGGATTGCAAGAGGCCAAAACAGCATCACAAATCAGATCTGCTCTGGAAAAACAGGGTAACCCGATTGGCCCTTATGACATTCTAATCGCTGCTACAGCTTTGACAAACAACGCCATTCTCATCACGCACAACACAAAAGAGTTCAAGAAAATCTCTCGACTACAGATCGTAGATTGGTATTAGAACCGCATGAGAAGCAAGGGAGCACGGGAGCTAGGAGGCAAGGGAGCTGGGGAGCATGGGTGATAGGGTGATACTCCCCCGCACCCCTGCACCCCTCCACCCTAGCTCCCATGCTCCCAAGCTCCCCCGCACAGAGGAGAAACTATGACCAAACAAAAAATCCGCAAACAATTTGGCCTTTGGCCCAGCCCCATTTCGCCCCAAAGATTATCGCGCGGCATCAGCTTCAGCGACGTGGCCTGGGATCACGATGGCACGCTGGTCTGGCGAGAAAGCCGTTCGGGGCTGGGCGTGCTGGTCGTGCAGCCTCCGGATGGCAGCGCCCCACGCGATCTAAACAGCGATTTTGCCGTCAGCGCGGGGGTCGGCTACGGGGGTGGGGATTTCACCGTCGGCCACGGGGATGTGTATTTCATCGAGAAGGAATCTAAACGTATTTACCGGCAGCCCACTGCGAGCGGGATAGCGCATCCCATCACACCAGCATTTGGCGCGGCCGCTTCTTCAGCCATCTCCCCTGACGGACGCCATGTACTCTTCGTCCACACCTACGAGCGTAAAGACTCTTTAGCCATCGTCGACACGGAGGGAAACTTATGGCCCCAAAAGTTGGTCTCCGGCGACGATTTCTACATGCAGCCCTGCTGGCACCCCGACGGCGAACAAATCGCCTGGATTGCCTGGAATCACCCCCAAATGCCCTGGGACTGGACGAGATTGCAAGTTGCAAGTTTGCAAGTTGCAAGTGGGCAAGTGGGCGAGGTGATGACCGTGGCGGGGGATGAGAACACATCCATCTTTCAGCCCGAATTCTCGCCCGATGGCCGTTACCTGGCCTATGTCTCCGACGAAAGCGGCTGGTGGCAGCTTTATATTTATGATCTTGAAAATAAGGAACACCGTCAATTGACCAACGCAGAAGCCGAGCATGGCATCCCGGCCTGGGTTCAGGGTATGCGCACCTACGGTTTCAACCACAGCGGCAAACTAATCTTCTACACGCGCATCCAGGATGGCTTCAGCAGCCTCTGGAAAGTGAAGGTTTCTAGCGGAAAAAACAAACGTTTATCCCTCGATGACGAATACACCTGGTTAGAGCAGATCGCTGTCCATCCGCGCCGCGAACGTCTGGCGCTGATTGCTTCCGGCGGCGGGACGCCTTCACGGCTGATCACTTTTACAGACAAAGATAGTGCGCGCGTTTGGCGCCGTTCTACCTCCGAGGATTTGCCCTCACCAACTTATACCCCATCTGAAGCCCTCACCTGGCAGGGGATGGACGGCGAGGAAGTCTACGGCTTATTCTATGACCCCATGAGCGATCAATATGAGGGTGTTGGCAGCCCGCCGCTGGTGGCACTGATCCATGGCGGGCCGACCAGCCAACGCGGGGCGAGTTTCTATTCCAATGTGCAGTTTTTCACCACGCGCGGCTATGCTGTGCTGCAGGTCAATTACCGGGGCAGCACCGGCTACGGGCGCGCTTACCGTAATAAACTAAGGGGCAGTTGGGGCATCTACGATGTCGAAGACGCCGTCAGCGGCGTGCGCCATTTGGTCGCCCAGGGCCGCGTCGATAACGACCGCCTGGTCATCATGGGGGGCAGCGCCGGGGGCTTCACCGTGCTCAAGGCATTGGAGGATTATCCTGGCGTGTTCAAGGCTGGGGTTTGCATGTATGGGGTCGCCAATCAATTCACCCTGGTAGCCGATACCCACAAATTCGAAGAGCGCTACTCCGACACGCTGCTCGGCCCGCTGCCCGAAGCCGCTGAGGTCTACCGCGAGCGCTCCCCAATCTTCTACGCTGATAAGATTCAAGACCCTATCATCGTCTTCCAGGGCGAGGATGACAAAGTTGTCCCTCAGGCTCAATCCGACGCTATCGTCGAGGCGCTACGACGCAATGGTGTACCCCACGAATACCATCTCTACGCCGGTGAAGGCCACGGTTTCCGCAAAGCTGAAACCATCGAGCATTTCTACAGCGCTGTGGAGAAGTTCTTGAAAGAGTATGTGATTTATGCATGAGGCAAGGGATTAGATGTCAGGTATCAGGTAATCAGGGAATAGGGAACAGGGTGTCCTGATACCTGATACCCAATACCTAATCACCTTCTTTGGAGAACACCATGAACTTCTTACAAAAAATCGCCAAATTCCTGACCGCCAACCCCCAGAGCACACCCGCCTACTGGCTTTATGTGGAATGTGATCGCTGCGGCGAGAAGATCAAAGTGTGCGTGAACCTGCACAGTGATCTCAGTATCCGTTATGGAGAGAGTGGGGATGAAGACTCCTACTTCTGCCGCAAGATGATCATCGGGGTCCAGCGCTGCTTTCAGCCTATCGAGGTTGAGATGACCTTCGATCGCAACAAGAAGCTAAAGGATCGGCAGATTATGGGGGGGCAGTTTATCAGCGCAGAGGAGTTTGGTTCGTAGTGACGCACGGGAGTGCGTCCGAGTGTCTGTGAACGTGCACTGGCCATAGGCCCGCCTTCGGCGTCGTGCACTACTACGAATATGAGCATCGCTTAACGCTCAGGTGCAGCGCACTTTAAAAGTGCACTGCACCTATTTGATAACGAAGCGCACTAATGTGCACCATGCCATAACGCTACAGCACTGACTCGTCAGTTTTCCAGATACGATTCCAGGTGCTCCATAATCACTTGTCTAACTTGTCTGGCCTCGTCCAGCGCGTGCTGTGCTGTAGCACGATCTACCTCTGGCTCTCCTGGGTATCGAAATTCCACACCATACGGTGTCAACCAGGTACAAGATTCTAAATTTTCTAGCTGCTGGCCCGTCAACCTCAACAAGAACTCCAAGTCATGGGTTTTGCGAAACTCGATCTGGTGGCGGACAAGATATGCCTTGATGAACTTCTCGGCTGCCTGCTGGCAATGAAAAGCGCAGGGATAGTAATCTAACGCGTCAGTTGTCAACAGAACATCCGCTGCGGCAAGATCACTTTCGGCTTTATTCAACCACTGCTGGACAAATTCCCTGATTACCTCTTCACGGCTCCTCATAGATGACCCTCCCGTATTTAGCGGCGGGATAAGCAATACCCCCGATTACATCACGAGTTTCTTCGAATTCTTGCCGCGAAATGGTGATAATTTGTACAGGCAGCAGCATATCCCGAAATAGCCCTTGCGTACACGCCTGTCGTTCCCCGTGGCTGACAGGATGCGAAGTCACGACTAAAAGATCTAAATCGCTGTCTTTTGTAGCGCGTCCTTCGGCATAGGAGCCAAACAAAATCACTTGCTCCGGCATCAGCGCGTCTACAATGCGTCTTGTAACATCTTGAAGTGACTCGTCAGTCAGGGGTTGAAATTTGATCGTGGACAAGGGGTATTATCCTTTCCAAATAGTGGATGCCTCACAATTGATTATACGGCAGGGGATGATGGAAGTCAAAGTTCTTCTGCCTCCGCAAAGCTGAGACCATGAACACTTCTTCAGCGCCGTAGAGCGTTTCTTGAAAGAGTATGTAATTTCCACGTAACGCAGGAACCGCGTTGCTGGGAGCAACGCGGTTCCTAAGGGGAGAGATTTACTTGGGTGAGGGTCGAATCTAATCTACGCCGCGCTGGTCTTTGTTCGGCGAGAGAGGAACACCTTGGTCAATTCCGCAGCCAGGGCTGGGATTAAGAGCAGAGGCAGCAGATACTCCCACTGGGCCCAGGTCAGGGGGGCGGTATTGAAGATTGGCTGCAAGAAGGGTATATACACCACAGCCAACAGCAGGATCAGCGATGAGACCACTGCCCAGTTCATAGCGCGGTTCTTGAACAGGCCGACTTTCAAGATCGGGTACGTTTCGGAGCGGGCGGTAAAGGCACGTAATAACTCTGAGAAAGATAGCGCCACGAAGGCCATTGTCTCGGCAATTTCAGGTTCACCAGGATGCGTGTCCAGGCCTATGCGATAGGCCACCAGGGTAATGGCGGTGATAGCAATCGTCTGGACGGCAATGCCAATCTGCATTCTGCGGTTGATGATCGGCTCCGAGGGCGGGCGCGGGGGACGGTTCATAATGTCGGGATCACCTTTCTCCACACCGAGAGCCAGGGCAGGCGCGCCGTCGGTGATCAGGTTGAGCCACAACAATTGGATGGCTGTCAGCGGGGAAGGCAAACCCATCAGGGTCGCCAGGAAGATGATGGCGATCTCGGCCAGATTGCAGGAGAGCAGGTAATAGACAAACTTGCGGATGTTGCTGTAGATCACGCGGCCCTGCTCAACCGCGGAGACGATGCTGGCGTAGTTATCGTCTGTAAGCACCATGTCGGCGGTCTCTTTGGTGACATCGGTGCCGGTGATGCCCATGGCCACGCCGATATCAGCTTGCTTGATGGAGGGGGCATCGTTGACGCCATCGCCGGTCATGGCAACCACTTCGCCGTTAGCCCTCAACGCCTGAACGATGCGCATCTTATGCTGGGGTGAGACGCGGGCAAAAACATCGGTATGGACGACTTTTTCTTGCAGAGCGTGATCATCGAGAGCTTCGAGATCAACACCGGTGAGCACATCATGGTCTTCTTGGAGCAGCCCAATATCATTGGCAATGGCGCGGGCGGTGTTGGGATAATCGCCGGTGATCATCACCGTTCTGATACCCGCATGGGTGGCTTTTTCCAAAGCAGGCGGCACCTCGGGACGAGCCGGATCGATCATGCCGATCAACCCGACGAAGATCAGGTTTTCTTCCAGGTCTTCATCCATAAAATCGCCATCGTGATCACTATCTAGAGAATGGGCAACCCGGTAAGCTACACCTAAAACGCGTAGGGCGTCCTGCGTCATGGCATCGTTGGCAGCCAGAATGCGTTGACGTTGTTCGTCGTCCAGGGGAACCGTTTTATCTTCACGATTCTGGTAATGGGTACATTGCTGGAGCACTATATCTGGAGCGCCTTTTTCAGCCACCACATACCACTGGCGTTGTTTATCATCATAAAATGGAGAAATATCTTCCGGGCGAGGGTCGCTGACTGTATGCACCGTGACCATGCGCTTGCGGTCTGAATCAAAGGGCACTTCCTGGATGCGGGGATAGGCCTGGTTCAACGGGGTGGGCATAGCTCCGGCTTTGGCGGCAGCCACCAGCAGAGATCCTTCAGTAGGATCCCCCACCACGCGATAGGTCACATCGTCGGCGCTCAAACGTTTAGTCTCCAAGACAGCGTCATTGTTGAGCGCGCCGATCCATAAGGTGGTCAGAATCGCCGGATAATCTGTCAGCCGGACGGGATTGCCATCCACCAAGAATTCACCTTGAATGTTGTAGCCGCTCCCGGTGACTTCGATAAATTCACCATCCGCCGCCACGCGGGTGACAGTCATTTCGTTTTGGGTCAGGGTTCCTGTCTTATCGGAGCAGATCACCGTGGCTGAACCAAGGGTTTCAACTGAGGACAGGCGACGAATAAGGGCATTACGCTTGATCATCTCACGCATGCCCAATGCCAGGCTGATGGTCACTACGGCAGGCAAGCCCTCGGGCACCGCAGCTATCGCCAGGCTGACAGCGATGATGAACATCTCTAAAGGATGGGTACCGCGCAGCCAACCCAGGAGGAAGACCAGCCCACAAACCGCCAGAGCAGCCCACCCTAAGGTGCGTCCGAGTTGATCCAGGCGTTTTTGAAGCGGGGTCTGTTCTTGCTCCACTGATTGCAGCAACTCGGCGATGAGGCCGATCTGTGTTGTCATACCTGTACCGACCACAACGCCCTGCCCGCGGCCGTAGGTGACTACAGTGCCCATAAAGGCGGTATTCTCTTGATCACCCGTAGGCGCATCGGGAGGGAATACAGATCGGTAGTCTTTTTTCACCGGGAACGATTCTCCCGTCAGGGGGGCCTCATCAACCCGAAGGTTGACAGTTTCGACCAACCGCACATCGGCAGGGATATAATTCCCAGCCTCCAGGAAAACAATATCCCCAGGCACAAGCTCTCGCCCAGGGATGCTGATCCGGCTGCCATCACGCAGCACATTGGCCTCCGGTGCAGCTAATTGGCGCAGCGCGGCCAGTTCTTCCGCAGCGCGGCGGTTTTGAAAAACACCCAGGGCGGCATTCAAAACCACAATCGCCATAATCACCGCCGCTTCGACCCAGTCACCTAACAACGCCGAGACGACCGCTGCCACGATCAGCAGCATAACCACAAAATCGCGAAACTGCTCCCAGAGCATCTGCCAGATCGTCGTGGGAGGAGCTTCTTTCAATTGATTAGGGCCATACGCACCCAGGCGGCTTTCGGCTTCTGCCGACGACAAACCCGTTTCAACCGAGACATCAAGCTGCTCAAGAGCTTCTTCGGCCCTGAACGTGTGCCAATTTGATGAGGACGGAACTAGTGGTTTCGCTTTTGACATTAATGACTCCAAAGTATAAACCATCCAGGTAAGGCTATCTTAACGAAGTATCACGAAAAATTGGTGTGCGTGGGAGTGTGCACTCCCACGCACACCAATTTTTCGATCTCTCTCGATCTGATGATGAACAGTATCCCAGATTATTAAAATACCAGGGATCGATTGTGCCCCTGGCGCATTGGATTATACCGCGCCCAATGATACCTGATGAGATGAATGCTGCACCAGTATTATCTGGGGGGTCTTTGGGGATGCTATAATCTGGCTGCCCGCTTGAAGTGCGAAATATGAAACTATTCAACGATATTTGCATCTAACAGATTGCCTCCAAGCGTCATGTAAGTTGCGGTGAGCTACGGATATTCCGCAGTTTGCATCACCTTTGGAGAGGCGAATTGATTTAAACTAAGGAAGTAACTGCTCGCCATAGAGAGAAGTTTCCGAAAAAAGGGTGTGCGTAGAGCGCACGCTCTACGCACACCCTTTTTTCGGGGTATCTCTCCCTTAGCCTGAGCAGTCAAATAAGGAGAAATAAGTTATGTCATACGCTATTATCAAAGTTCCTGAGAATGGGGGCAAAGTCAGCATCAAAGACGGCAAATTACAGGTGCCCAATAATCCCATCTTGCCATTCATCGAAGGTGACGGCACTGGCCGCGACATCTGGCGGGCTTCGGTACGCGTTTTCGACGCAGCGGTAGAAAAGGCTTACGGCGGTAAGCGCAAAGTTCATTGGATGGAAGTTTATGCCGGAGAGAAAGCCTACGATATGGTCAATGAGTGGCTGCCCGAAGAGACCGTCGAAGCTTTCCGCGAATTCCTGGTGGGGATCAAAGGTCCATTGACCACGCCGATTGGCGGCGGCATCCGCTCGCTGAACGTAGCCCTGCGCAAATATCTAGACCTATATGTTTGCCTGCGCCCTGTCCAATATATCGATGGTGTTCCTTCTCCAGTGAAACGCCCCGAAGATGTGGATATGGTCATCTTTCGCGAGAACACCGAAGACATTTACGCCGGCGCGGAGTTCGAATTAGGCACGCAAGAAAGCGAAGACTTCCGCGCCATGCTAAAGGAACAATTCCCCAACCAATATGCCAAACTCCGCTTCCCGGACACATCCGGCATCAGCATCAAACCTGTCTCCAAAGAAGGTACTGAACGTCTGGTGCGCGCGGCCATTCAATGGGCGTTGGATAATAACCGCAAAGGTGTCAGCCTGGTACATAAAGGCAATATCATGAAATTCACGGAAGGCGCGTTCCGCGGCTGGGGTTATGATCTTGCCACGCGCGAGTTCCGCAATGACATCGTCACCGAGCGCGAAACCTGGATTTTGGGCAACAAAGAAGCCAACCCTGACCTGACGGTTGAAGAGAACGCCCGCATGATCGACCCCGGCTTCGGTATGATGGCTCCTGACACACAGCAAGAAATCCTGGACGAGGTCGAGGCAGCCCTGGGCCTGTGGGAGACACATGGGGATGGCCAATGGAAGGACAAATTACGCATCAAAGACACGATAGCAGATATCGTCTTCCAACAAACCATCACCCGCGCCAAAGAGTTTGACGTGCTCGCTACCATGAATCTGAACGGCGACTATCTCTCCGATGCGCTGGCCGCTCAGATTGGCGGGATGGGGATTGCCCCCGGGGCTAATATCAACTACGAGACCGGCGCTGCCATCTTCGAGGCCACCCACGGCACGGCACCCAAGTACGCCGACCAGGATAAGGTCAACCCCGGCTCGGTGATCCTTTCTGGTGAGATGATGTTCCGCTATATGGGCTGGCACGAAGCCGCTGACCTGATTTTGAATGGTATGCGCGAGGCTGTCAAAGCTGAAACAGTAACCTATGACTTCCACCGCTTGATGGACAACGCCACTCTACTGAAATGTTCAGAGTTTGGCGACGCGATCATCCAATACATGGAAGAGTAACCCGAAAAAAGGGGTGTGGGACGTGCGGAGCACGTCCCACACCCCCTTTTTCGGGGCATCCCGCCACGGTACTATTATCTTTTGCTATTTGCGAGTATTTAGGGTATGATTACAGGCACATCGCACTAATTTCATCGGAATTTCTGGAACGAAAACGTACCCCCAACTCACTTTGGCATGGATATTCTCAATACGCTCTTATCACTCGATCCCCGCATTTTGATTGCTGTCATCGGGGGTGTCGCTTTCATTTTGGGGGGCGGTGCTGCCAGTTTCGTTTTGTTGAGCAGAGACCAGGTTCGTCAGTCGCGCATCAGGGCGCAAGCCACGAAACGCAAAAAGATGGACCGGGTACATACTCAGCAGCTCGATGCCGGGCGTCTGCGTGAAATCTCCAACATGCTGACGAAACTCACCGCCACGCTCAACTACAACCGCGTCTTAGAATTGGCTCTCGATATGGGCATGCAAGCCCTGACATCCCGCGACGATCCTGGTGATCGTCTGCTCGGTGTTGTGTTGTTATTCTCAAGCGGAGATGAAGAAGCTGCAAACCTGTATATTGGCGTTTCACGCCGCCTGACACCCGCTGACCTGCATCAGACTTTCCCAGGAATGCAAGGGCTGCTGCGCGCTGTGATCGATGAGGGGGGAGCAATTTTGGCCCAAGATTTAGTCAAAGATCCAGAGTTGGGCAGAATTATGGCATTTCAAAGCTGCCGATCCGGTTACTGCATTCCCCTGCGGCACGGCATCGACACGTACGGGGTGATCTTATTTGCGCATCCCAATGAGAATTTCTTCACCGCCAACAACCGTGAAGTGCTCAATATCATTGCCAAGCAAGCGGTTGTTTCCATCCAAAACGCCCGGCTCTATCAAGACCTGGAACTCGAGAAAGAACGCATGATGGAAATCCAGGAGGAGGGCCGCAAGAAATTGGCCCGCGACCTCCATGATGGCCCCACACAATCAGTTGCCGCCATCGCCATGCGGGTCAACTTTGCCCGCCGCTTGATGGAACGTGATCAGAGCGCTTCATCCGATGAACTCTTCAAAATCGAAGAACTTGCCCGCCGCACAACCAAAGAAATCCGCCATATGCTCTTCACGCTGCGGCCGCTGATTCTCGAATCCAAAGGCCTGGCCGCTGCTTTGCAATCCATGGCTGAGAAGGTGAAAGAAACCTTCGACCAAGATGTGCTGCTCGAAATCTCTCAAGATGTTGTTTCCGAACTGGAAATGGATAAACAGGGCGTTATCTTTTATATTGTCGAGGAAGCTGTGACCAACGCCCGCAAACACGCTGAAGCCGAGCACATCTGGGTGCGTCTGCGGCCCATCCAACAAGACCTTGCCTTACTAGAAATCCAAGATGACGGGCTGGGCTTCGATGTCAAAGCTGTGACTGCATCCTATGAGCATCGCGGCAGCCTGGGTATGATCAACTTGCGTGAGCGCACCGAATTAGTCAATGGCGTCTTGAGTCTAGATTCCACACCCGGTGCAGGTACCCATATCCAAGTTGCCCTTCCGTTAACTGAAGAAGCTGTTGACCGCATCCGTCACAGCGTATGAGTTGGATTTGCCCCCTGTGAAAAATACCGCAGAAATTAGGGGTGAAGTTGTGTACACAACTCCGCCCCTAATTTCTGGAATTCTCATCCCGCATGAAACCCGCACATTCGACACCATCATCTTCCCCCATCCCTCTTTGGCTGCGATTCTCAGCGATCGGGGCGGGGATTTTGATTCTTCTCTGGCTTCCCATTGAGGACACAAGCGAAAAACCAGCCATCTCCATCGCCCTGGTCATCAGCGTGCTACTTGCATTGCGCGCCCTGTGTGGTAGACAATACCAACAAGGGATAATTCGGATGACCCTCATTGGCGGCCTGGCTGGCACCGCAATCACCCCCATCGCTTTGTTATTGATCGCTTTCAAGACAGGCCTGCACAGCCACGGTATTCCCGAATTTCCGGTTGAGCAAGTCATTGCTTTGTTGCGAAGAACTCCATTTTTTAGCATCGGTGGGTTGTTTGTCGGGCTGGGAAGCGGCGCGTGGATATCCACTCGAAAAAGCTAAAAAAACGTAACTATCAAGCCATACGGGAGAGATCCCGAAAAAAGGGTGTGCGCAGGGGGCGGAGCCCCCTGCGCA
>JADHXE010000057.1 GCA_016783125.1 Anaerolineales bacterium | reverse complement strand
TTGGCGTATTCTATTTGGCATAAGGCCGCCTCCTGTAAGCACTTGTGCTGTGATACACATAGTTTCTTGCAGGAGCGACCTTCTGTCAATCCTCAGCCCACAAATATCTCCCGTATTTCACATGCTAGGGTACCATCCCACGTTTTGGCAAAGTCAAAGATCATCGAGCCAAGAACATCAAGATCAAACTCAACGGTGCGCTGATGTCAGCCTATGCGATATTTTCGCTCAAAGACCCCTCGTTGTTAGCCTTTGATCAGCGACGTCAGACTGATAGAAATCTGATGCGGGTGTACGGGATAGAGGAAGTACCCAGTGACAGCCAGATGAGAACCATACTAGATGAAGTAGACCCTGAGACACTGCGGCCAGTGTTCAAGGATGTGTTTCGGCAACTGCAACGGGGCAAAGAGTTGGAGAAGATGGAATTTCTCGGAGGGTATCTGGTATCAATGGATGGCACAGGGTACTTCAGTTCCAAACGGATACACTGTTCTAATTGTCTGGAAAAGAAATCGAAGACGGGAAAGATCACGTATTCCCATCAATTCTTAGGGGCAGTCATCGTACACCCAGAAAGAGCGGAAGTCATTCCTTTGCCGCCAGAGCCGATCATCAAGCAAGATGGTGAGAAAAAGAATGATTGTGAGCGCAATGCTGGAAAACGGCTGTTAGCCAAACTTCGCCAGGATCATCCTCACTTGCCGCTCATTATCATCGAGGATGCGCTCAGTTCCAACGCTCCGCACATCCGTGAATTACAAAAGCATAAGATGCGCTTCATTTTAGGGGTCAAGGAAAGCGACCATGCCTTTCTGTTCGACTATGTCAGGCAAGCTGAGCAAGAAGGACGCGTGTCGATGGTGGAAATCGAAGAAGGAGACACACTCCACCGCTTCCGCTTCATCAACCAGGTACCCCTCAATGCTTCTCATCAAGACCTGCTGATCAATTTCGTGGAATACTGGGAAATCACATCCAACAAAACGCAACATTTCAGTTGGGTGACCGATTTTACCGTCAGCAATGGCAATGTTATGCGCATTATGCGGGGTGGACGCGCACGTTGGAAAATCGAGAACGAGACTTTCAACACCCTCAAAAACCAAGGCTATCACTTTGAGCATAATTACGGGCATGGAAATAACCATCTCTCGGTGGTCTTTGCCATGCTGATGATGTTGGCCTTCCTGGTTGATCAAACCCAACAACTCGCTTGTCAATTATTCCAGGCTGTTTTACAAAAAGAAAGTAGTCGCAGAAGTCTATGGGAACACATGCGAGCTTTGTTTCATACCCTCGATTTTGACAGCTTTGAAGATATTTGGCGGGCACAACTCTATGGGTACAAAATCACTGGTTTCGAGATATTGGATGGTTTGTAATACGCAGGATTTTTCTCCGTGTCTTTACCGATCTCGCCCTTTTCATCGACAGGAGCGTTTTTTCGCGCGCTTAGGCTCGTCAATCGTGCTTATTTTTACTCATATACTTGACCTGATTCGCTCCCCATTTGTGAATTGCTACTCTTCTATACTCTTTTCCCTGCCAGCCCACATTACATCGGGAATTGCTGATGGGACACAAAGACATCAACACTACCATGCGCTACGGGCGTCCTTCTGGGAAGGATTTGCGCCGGGCAGCGGCGAAGATTCGATGATGCGGGGCAAAACGGCGCCCGCACCGGAGCAACCAGGGATTGAAGAATATGTTACTCTCCGGCTTCCTCCGAAACATCTGCGCTCAAAGCCTTACTAACCCAAAAACCGTGGTCTTGAAGTCAGAATTTCGTTTCGCAGGCCGGACTGTCCCACTCTGGTATAATCTGCTAGAATGAGTATGGAGGTTGTTATGACGCAAACGGCACAACTGATTACTCCTGACGGGAAGACGATCAAGCTTCCACCCGATCTTTATCGCCAGGTGAAAGGGTTGCTGGATACGCGCCAGCGACGCCAGACTGCCCGTTCGCGAGCCAGGATGAAAGCTGCTATCCAGGCTGGTTATGGTATGGTAGCTGGTAGAGATTCGCTGACAGCGGCATTGCTCGCAGAACGGTCGAAAGAACGCTCCCGCGAGGATGCTAAACTTGACTGGTTCGAGAACTGAATCGGTATGCCTGATTATGTCCTGGATAGTTACGCTCTGTTGGCTTACTTCAATTCCGAAGCAGGCGGTGAAGAAGTAAAGCAACTGCTCGGTACCGCTCTTGATGGAGAGTTTGCGCTCTATCTTAGTCTGATCAACCTGGGGGAGATCTATTATATAATTCGCCGTCGCCGGGGGAAGGAAAAAGCCCACGAAACCTTAGAGACATTACGTTCCCTTCCGGTGACCTTGTGTGATACAAGCGAAGCGCGTGTTTTGGCGGCTGCGGAACTCAAGGCGGAATATCCAATTTCGTATGCCGATGCGTTCGCGGCCACGCTTGCGCAAGAGTTGGGGGCAACCCTGGTAACGGGTGATCCTGAATTCAAAAAGTTGGAGCCTGTCCTTACGATTTCCTGGTTGCCTTAGTTCTCTTTCATATCCCAAAGCCAAAGACTGAAAAACAAAGCTGGGCGGAACAGCGCGCAGAAATTGGTCGCGCAGGAGAAAAAAGGTTTTGAGAGAGGGAAGCGAGACCCTCTCTCATGTGCAAGCTGTTAGCCTACACAGGTTTGCGGCGTGTTCTGAAGCGTGAGCGATTGCGGGATTGTTGATTGAGTTGACGATTACGCTGGTTGGGTGGTGAATCTTTACGCCTGCGGGTTGGCCGAGTGCCTTTCCCCGTAGGTTTCATAATGATCGCGGTGATCAAACCGACAGCGATCATTATGCACACAACTACAAATGCAATCGCAACGACGTTCAGAAATGTGCCAAGCATGTTGAGCGTATCCATGGGATTTACCTCCGTTGATTGTTGGACAGGGGACGGGGGACGGATGACAGGGAATTACCCGTCTTCGGTCTTCAGTCTCCTGTCTGGTAAAAAGGGTTGAGAGAGGGTATGCAATAAGCAGCCCTCTCTCGCGAAGGCGATTGGCCTTCGTGTGTCTTCTTCTTCACACTGCCTCTGACCGTTGCCGTCAGACCGCAGAGCAGCGAGAAAAAGAAGACTTTATCTGCGTAGTGCAGTGAAGTCCCCGTCGCGTGCGGCGCGGTCATACGGGTGTAGCCATAAGGAGGAGAGGAGAAGAAGATTGGGGAGCGTCACTTCCCCAAGTCCCCTTGGATGGGAGCGACCCATCAGTTCCCTGAATGGGGAATGCCGATTGGCTAAGACACCTGGTAGCCGTAGTTAGTTGCTCAGGTTCTTACAAGGGGGATATTTGGGTATTCGTTATCAGTGGTCAGTAAAATTGGTGCTCTGTTTACTGCTTACTGGCATTACGTTTCGCAAAGACGATGACCGAGTCACCAATCACATACAGGCTGTCTCGAACCGCATAGATGCCGTCGGCTTTGGACGGGATGGTCTCGATTAGTTTTTTCTTCCCTGTCCGTTCGAGGATTTGCGGTAATGTCTGGCGGTAGAAATGGATATGCAGATGACCGGAAGCTCGTAAGCGGTTGCGTTTGTTTATCGCGATCTTCTTGCCATCCACCTCGCCGCCAGGTATCCGCACGGTGACGTAATGCGGTTTGCGCCTGGGCAGCCCCTTCTTTTCGTTGTGCCCGATGATCTCGGTGTGTTGATCGTAGATGGCCAGGCGAGCGAACGAATCTGCGCCACCTTTCCAGGAACGGACGACAACCCCCTGAATCGTGACCGAATTGAGCCGGGGATCGCTGCTGATCGAAGCCAGGGTGGTGACCACAATCTGCGTGCCCACGCGCTCGATCTCGATCTGCTCCCATTCTGCGGCGTTTTCCGTATCCGCATAGAATGGTTTAGCCTTCGCATCGCGGAAAAACTCCTGGATGCTTTCGGTGTAGGGTGCATCAGCCAGATAGCCCTCTACCTGGATCAGTTCCCCAGGCTGAATGCTGACAAATTGGCCATCAATCATCCCGCCGGGGATTTTCAAAGTGATATAGCGGGGAGGACGATCTTCATCCGGCACGAACTCCAGCCGAACGAAGATGTCCTCACCATAATCCCAGATGCGCTGGACAACGCCAGAGACCTGGGTTCGATTCAAATCAAATCTTTCTTCCATAGGTTAACTCCGTGGTTAGTCTGATAGTCGGTTAGTCGAATAGTCTTGCCGTTAGGCAGTCTTTTGACTATTAGACTGATGACTATTAGACTGGTGACTTATTTTAAAAAACGTCAACTCAATTATTAAGGTGCTGGTGCGAATATGTTTTCGCCAAGTTATCTCCCGAAGGGAGCTTTTTAGTAAGGTGGAGAGAGGGCGGTTAGCCCTCCCTCTCAGGGTACGATCAGCATCAAGACGGTTAGGAACGCAGCCCTTCGACTCCCTACGGGATCAGGACATGGCCTCGATGCTGATATGTGAACTAAGCCACGGCTTCGAGACTCTCCTGGAACTGGCGGGCTTTCTGCTGCACTGCCTTGCCCGCATCGTTGAAAGGGGCCATCTTGTTGGCTACCCAATCCAATTTGTCGGGGGCGAGTTCGCGCAGCTTCTTACCTTTGATACCGGAGCCAAAGGGCATCATAAAATCGCCAGGATCGCTATTGCTGTTATCCGGCGCAGGCGCAGCAGCTTTTGTCTTCTGAGACTCGGACTTCGAAGACGCAGCGGCTTTTGCCTTAGCCTTGGCTTTGGGGGCAGCCTTTCTCCGGGTGGGTTTACCCTTGCGGGATGCACCAGCGGTTCTCTTCACAGTGCGGTGATCGCGTTTACCCAGATACACGGACTGTTGGAAGCCGATATTGCTGACGGCATTGCCGATGGCGTTGGTCAGCGCACCCTTCATGGCGTAGGCGTCGTTGGAGTTCTCAGAACTGCCGGTTGCCGGTACATTGCAGAGGTGCACTTGATCATCGCTGACCAGCTTGTACCAGAACTCAAGAAAGCTCAAGGTCACAATGATTACTGTGTACTCCTTGCCGTTCCTGTTCGTGCGAACGTCCGTCCGAGAGCGGATCGTGCTGGCATCATAGTCATAACCCCAGCCGTAACCACAAACGCCGAAGATATCGTTGAGTACCTTGCGCATGTAATTGGGATCAATATCGGTGAGATCAGCGCCGCCAGGGACCGGTTTGTAAGCATCCTGTGGCAGTTGCTCATCCAGGCGTACAGCGACCTCTTCCAGCGTCATTCCTGTGAGTGTTTTTGCGTTCATAGAACTTACCTCCGTAAATAGTGTCCCTGTGTGCAGCCAGGGACAGATCAAAGTAGGATCCATCCCTCCTGCACGAGGGGAGAACAGGGGTAAGCCCCGTCTTGTTGCTTGATATTTATTTGTTAAAGTACCCTGAATTAGCCCGGCAGGACTTGAACCTGCCTATCTCCACCTGGAGAGCTACCATTCCTTCACCCAAAGCGGCTCATCTTTGGATTCATAATATCGCTTCGCTACCAGCGTAGCCAGGTCGGTGGCCACACCGGAGAGGTTCGCCAATCGGCAATCATTGGCCAGGCGCTCGCGTACCTTCACATTTGGGGCGCAGATCGCTACGCTGCTTTGCAAATCAGCCAGGTTCTTCCACTTGACCGTTTGTTTTTCGCTGCCTCGTGTACCCAGTTCTACTTCTACGAAGTAACGTTCATCGCCCTTTGTGACCAGGATGTCTGGGTCAGCGCTGCCATCCACTTCCGGTACGACCTCGGTTGTCCAGCCGCGCACTCGGGCCAGGAGCGCGAAGTACAAAACGGCCAGCGTGTGGCGGGTTTGCTTTTGACCTTGATGCAGCCGGATCAGGCGATCCCAATCCGACTCGACCACCTGCCAGCCCAGGGCATCGCAAAGCTGCTTCCCTTCGTCCGTCAAGCGGGCCAGCTTCAGGGCTGTCCGGAAATCGCCAACTTCCATGCGCAGCGTTTCGGTGATCACCAACCCGGCCGCCGCCAGATTCTCCAGCGGCTTTTTTGTGGAATTGCTGCGGTAACTCAGTCCTTCGCGCTTGGCGACAAAGACATCCATCTCTAGATGAGCGTTGATGCCACAGGTGGCCATCAAATACAGCATCATCGAGCCGCGCCGCCAGCGTAAACTGTTCAACCCATGATTCTTCAGCAGCCCTTTGTATTTGTAGGGTATCTTCGGCGGTGAGAAATCAGTTAGGGGGACGGACGACCGAGGACGGGGGACGGGGGGCGACTTCGCTGCAGGAATCCGCTTTCCATCTCCGGTTTCCCGTGCCTCGTCCGATCCTCGCTCCCCGTCCTCGGTCTCCGGTCTTCCGTCTGTTTTCGTCTGTAAATGTTCTATATGTGTTTCTGCTCGGCGGACTTCATCTTGCATCCGCTTGAGATCATCGATCTCAGTCTTGCCATGTCCGCTGCCATTCGCACCCCAGGAACGGGCTTGCGATTGAAGGGTGGGCGGTCGAGTGAAAAAAACTGCCCATTCCTCAGCCGACCAGTGCTCCGGCGTACCGGGGTCTTGACGACGGTATTCTTCCAATCGCTGCCCGTCGTGATGCTGCGCCAATCGGGTGAGCAGTCCCACCAACCTGGCCCGGTCGGCTTCCACAGCCTCGCGTCGTGCCTTCTCGGCTTTGAGCAAGTCGCTCAAGGAACGCTGGTAAACAGCCTGCCAGGTCATTGCTGTGCTTCGATAGCATGAAGGATTCCCTGGTTGGCTTCATCAAGCAAGGCGATGGCTTCATCCTTGCTCACTGATCCCAACACCCAAAAGTAGACTGCATCATTGGCCGCTAACAACGCATCGATCTGGTGTGCCAACGCCGGATGGGATGTCGCATTCAAATCAGCCAAGACCTGCTCCACAACCAACTGACCACGCACGGGATCGGGCAAATCTTCCCCCAGCAGATCAGCCAGCCGGTCGGCGTCCCTGGTCAGGCGCGTCAGTTCCCGCTGGTAGGTGCGCTGCTGCTTGAATACCTGCCACTCCGTCCAGGACAGCACCTTGCCATCGGGCAGCACAAACCAGCCTAACACGCCAAGCAGGATAGCGGCCAGCAATCCGACTACGGTGGCCAAGGCGCTATTGTGTGACAGTTTGAGATCAGTAAAGTCAATTTCCATAGCTTCGAAGCTGTAGTGTGGGCTGGGGGAAAACGCCCCGAAGTGGGACATCTTCCCCGCACGGTCAGCGAAGTGCGGAGCGTAGAGCTTTGCGCACCATCACCAATTCGTGCCGTACACGCTGGAGCGTGTTCCAGCCCAGGACGATAGCCATGACAACACGAAATATCGTCATCATCATCCAGGTTGTCATTTTGTTAGACATGAAGCCCTCCTCGCTCTAAACGAACAGAAACGATTCGGACGTCCGCTGCCTGAGTGCCAGGTCGGACACCCGCCTTGTAAAGGCGTCCAACCTGACAGTTGCTGACAACCTGGGCTACCTGCTAAAACGAATCTCCGACTCCGATTCGGTCTGAATCGAGATCGAGGGGGCTAACGCTGAAATAAGCGGCTGTACCGAAGCGGTGGCGTTGCAAATTGCACTTGGGACGCCGTCATCGAAGCCGATTTGGATCGAAGGGCTGTACCTGAAGGCATCCGTGTTGTGCAGCGTGGCGTAGAAGGTCTTGGTGGCATCTGCCTTCGCCTGGCCGGTGTTGCCAAAGCGGACGACGCCGCTGTCGCGGTAGGCACGGCGGTCTGCACCGACATAGGCGGCTTCTTCACAGGCTGCATCGGTGGCTGTCTGAAGCTGATTGCGGATGCGCCAGAATTGGATGCCATCCACAACCAAAACCAGCAGAGGAACCAGGACGAACATAAATACAAACGTTGTCCATAACAAGCTTTGCCCAGCCTCTGATCTTTTGGCTTGTACCTGAACCCTTGGTCCCCGGTCTCCCGTCTTCCGTGCCTTCGGCATCACCAGCCCTCTTGTCGAAAGGTACTCACCGATTGCCCGTCGATGTATGGGGATGTGCCCCCGCCAAAGAAAGCGGCCAGGTTAGCGAAATAGTTCGGCACGCGATACGAGACGACGACCTGCACGGTGCCACCCCGTCCACCGGGGGCAGAGGTGGAAACGCCGTATTCTCCAATCTTGACAGCGGCGAGTTTTTCCCAGGCAGCATTGGCAGCTTGTGCAGCCGGGCTTTGCTGCGCCACCGATCCACGGCGTGCACCGTAGTTGGCGGCATTGTTAGCGTGCAGACCGGCAATTCCAGCTAGAGCCAGATTGACCAGGCCCAGCGTGACCAACAGCATCAATGGCATGGTCATCGCTGCCTCAACCAGATCGCCGCGTTTGTCGCGAAGAAAGCGATTGATTATCATCTTTACCCTCGCGCTACAATGACCCGGCAATGGCCGTGAGCGTATCAACGATCTTGCCGCCCAGGGTGGTCAGGGCAGCAATCGCGGCAATGGCGATCAGCACCCAAATGAGCGACTGGTCCACCAGGTCACCGCGCTTATCGGCTAGAAAATTACGAAACATCAAATACGTTTTCATCATAAGTCTCCGTGCCAAGGGAATGTCTGGCCCGCAGTAGGCGGCCCGCATTGCTTGGCATATATTAAACAAAAAAAGCGCCATTCTGTCCGCAGGCACTTAAAGAAAGTACCCGCACAAAATGAACGCTACATCAGGGATTATATGGAACAGTCTGCTGCCTGTCAAGATCAACGCCGCGCCGCACACACCTAGAAGATAGCCTGGGAAGCCGGGCAAACGGCGTGTCCCTTCGACACGCTCAGGGCAAGCTCCTTCGAAGCCAAGATATGCAAATACCCAGGCTACCGCGGCATACCAGATCATCAAACCGACGTATGCGCTCCACAGAACCCCATTCCCCAGCAAGGAGAAGGTCATCCAGGCTTTCGCGTCCGCACCGCCCAGTTTGCCTTTGTGCCACAAGAGCAACGCCAGCGTCCATACTGCGAAAATAATCCCCCAGGGCGTAATCAACCATCCTGCCAGGCGCGCAGTCAGAGACAATACCAAGGGGGGCAGGGTCAACCAGTTGCTCACTTCGCCAGTGCGGTAGTCTTGGTAGGCGCAGATTGCCAGCCATAACAGGAGAGGCACGATCATTAAGTCAGTCATTGGAGAATGGGTAGGAAGTAGGGGAGTAGGGAGTAATTTTGATACTACCCTCTGCCCACTGTTCACTGATCACTGCTTACCGGCCCTTCATCCATCCGATAGAACCGTCCGGCAGCATGATTTCCAGCCAGGTAATGCCATCGTCACCGGTTGCCTTCTGCAGCACCTGGTACGGTGATCCAAACCACAGGTACATAGCAACGGCTCCATTCATGTCCCGGAAAAGCCACCTTCCATCCTCACCAACACGCTGATAGTCACTTTCGATCTCGAACAGGTACTGGGTCGCAACCCAACCGGATTGGCCCAAATAGCTTGCTTCGATCCACTCCACACCACCGCGGACGGTGGTCTGATCGCCTACGTTGGAGACTTCCTCGCCGTTGGGGATGGCATCCAGGATCAGGGCATTCCCCGGCGCGTCCCTGAGATAGATGCCCATCTCTCGATTCGTCCAGGAGACGAAATGCGTGCCAACCGGCGTCGGTGGGGGTGACACCAAGGTGGGCACGGGGGTGGGCAACACTTTAGTGGTCACCGTAGGCATGAGCGTCGGTGTCGTTGCCGCAGGCACGTCTTGAGCAACAGCTTGTTTCGGACGCATGACGATGCTAAATGCCGCAATTCCGAAAATACCAAGAATAATGAATACGCCCGCCCCAATGGCCATATTCTTGGGCGTCAAATTATTTTTGAGTTTCTTCAGGTCTAGGATCATCTCACTACCTCTCTAATAAATTGTCTGACTTTACTGTGACGGTCGTGTTCGTACTGGGAGACAATCTCGACATCCCAGAACAGGAAGCCCCAGGGATACCAGCCTGGTGCGATTTCGTATTCGATAAACAGGTTCGACAAGTCATTGTGCATCGTGTCGAATACTCTGGCGTATTCACAAACCGTTCCGGGAGTGCAATCTGTCCAACGGATGCCCGTCTCGTCCACCTCGGGGTGCAGAGTTCCATCCGTCTCGCTGATGTAAATTCTCAGCAGTGTCTCATGCAGTCGAATGGATTGCGCTTGCTCACGGGTATCCCAGGGACCGAGTGACAGATAATCTCTGCCCATGTCGATGCCCACGGCAGCCCAGACCTTGTAGGGGAAGCCATCCCTTCCGATGAACAGAATCCGTACCAGGTCAATACCCGCTCCCGGTATTTCATAGCGCACGTGGTCGATGGGCACACCGTAGAAGTCCCAAGCCTGCCGAGAAGCATCTAAGCAGACACCAGGTCGGACACCTTGTAATATCCATTGCCATGGTGGGGAAGCCTCCGCTGCTATTGCCGGGCTGCTGGTGACAGTGGTGATCCAAAGTAAGGTGATACAAGAGAAGAAAAAGCACGTCCTATTAGCCAATCCAGCCTCCAAAACAAAGTCGTAAAATCTGCTGGTATAAACTTTCCATATCGGAGAGCGGTTCCAGGGCATAATATCCCTGGCCGCGATAGAAGACGCTGCCAGTGGTTCGGATTTGGATAGCTCCCTCATTACAAGCAGCATAACGGATTTCTCGCAGGGGGATTTTGATCCCAAAAGCAGTGCTTTGGAAAAGGATATGAGATGGGGTCAACCGGACAACACCCGTGGCACGCAATCCAAAGATGAAATCCAGGAAACCACTTTCGGCTATTTCGGCTTTGCCGATCCACAGCGGTTTCCATGGGCCATCCTGGACGGGGGTTATGTTCTCAGAAATCATCGCCTACCTCGCCTTGTTCCAAAGTACTGCTCCGCTTCCTGGCAGACAATGCGGATGAGCTCGTACTGATCGATCATCAGAGCGCCACCGAGTTCGTCCAGCCAGGAAGCCAGGTCACCGTTCAGATTGACAATTTCTCGCCCGGCGAGGCCGTTGAGCCAAGCCAGCAAATTCGAGCGGTAGGGCTCTTTGACCTGATCGATCTCCACAGCCAACTCAGCAGCCAGGCGTTCAGCGAGCGGTGGCAGGGGGGCAGCCATACCTAAATCGCATTGATCGCTTCGATCAGCAGAGGAACGAGGATCAAGGCCATCATGGGCACGAAATAGAATAACGCCACAGCAACGGTCATGCCGGTATCCAGCTTCTCGGCTTTTCGCAGTAAGCGTTGACGATATTCTGCGGCCAGGGAAGATGAAATCTCACTCATGCGCTGGGCAACATCCACTCCCTTGCTGGCGGCCACGTCCAACTGCACGCCGAAAGCCCGCAGCGCAGCGATTCCGCTGCCTTCGAAGGCTTCCCGCAAAGAACCTTTTCGTTTCTCATGGGAAAATACTGGAATACCCAGATACGCAGCCTGGGCAGAGGCCTCTCGTACCAGACCCGCCAATGGGCCGGGCATCTTGGACGCCTGCATTAGAGCTTCTTCTGGCGACACTCCTGCAGCAGCTTCCGCCGAAATCAAGGCCGCCATCTCCGGGACTGCCTGCTCGGCGCGCACGCGCATCTTCTTGGCCGCAGAGCGCAGCCGGGAAAAGGGCAATACCGCCATGATCAGCGGCACGCCCCAGGCCACAGGCGCAGGGATAAGAAGTGGAAACAACACCCCCAACCCGCCAAACAGGGCCGACATGAAGATGATCTGCTCCACCGTTCTCCCTTCGTACTCGCCGCCGCGCTGCGCCCAACGCAGATGCCCTTCCCAGGTCTTCAAAGATACGGGTAGCTGCCCGGCAATCGCCGCGCCCGCCCTGTCGCTGAACGAGGGCTGCCCCGCACCCCGCAGCTTCTTCCCCGTGCCCAGATAGTCAGCTACAGGGTTCGGCTGCAAGACCTTGATAACCAGACTCGCAAGCCGGTGCGCGGCATATGCTGAAGCGCCCACGGCTGCAAATATCAACAAGAAATTCAACACGTCATCCATCATATACATCTCCTTTTCAACGCTACCAGAACACCATTCCTTCGACGAAGTTCAGGACAAGCCCTTCGACTCCCTACGGGATCAGGGCAAGCCCTATCCAGCCTGCGGGGGTATCGAGCAGGGCACACAGGAGAGCGGGTACGGTCATGATCAGTAGGAAAATGATCACCGCCAGTATGTCGAGCAAGCGGCCGATCATGTGGTTGCCTCCCGGATCATCTGCTGAATATATGACCAGCCGTACGCGCCCCAGGCAATTGCCAGAACCAGGCCGATCTTGAAGAGCGGATTTTCGAGATAAACGGATGTGCCCACCGGCGCGCTGAGAATGTAGCCCAAACCGAACACGGCCGCGCCGATAATGGCCAGGGCAATATTCTTCTTTCCGGAAGCCACCGCGGCTGCCTGGCCTTTGACATTCAGAATTTCATTGAGATTTTTGGCTGTCTCATGGAAGGCGGCGGTATAGCCTGCCCCGCCGGTCTCGCCCATGCGCTGCACTTTGAAGACCACCAACGCCAATGAAGAAGATATGCCGTTGGCCTCGATCAGCAAACTCTCAAAAGCCGTGCGCCCCTGACGCTGGATGCGGGTGATGAAGGTCTCCACCCAGGCGGCCAGCGGTTTCTCGGGGTCCAACGCTTCTCTAGAACTCGACAAGGCTTCCAGGATATTGGGTTCGGCTTTTAGAATGCCCGACAGATTGCGCAGGAAGGTTGGGATTTCCTTCTCGATCTCCAACCGTACCTTTTCCCACTGGGCATTGACGAAGCCATGGGTGATGGCATAGCCCAATACACTGCCGCCCGCAATCGAGATCGGCCAGCCGAGATGGAAAGCGTTGAAAATCAGTATCCCCGGCACCCCGATCAAGGCCATCAGGCAGTACATGGCGACTTCTTCCTTACCGGATACATCCATCCCGAAGTGCAGAAACGCCAGGCGAGTTTTGCTCAGCTCGTTGATCTGCACCACCCTTGGATTAGCTGCAGCAGGATCGTCTGCCCGTCCCCGCTGCCGGTAGTATGCTCTCAGGCTCTCAGCCTGGCTTTTGCCCCTGATCTGGTTGACCAACAGGGTGAACAAGAAGTACGCTCCCGCACCCGCCGCGATCCCGGCGACCAGCTTCAATGCGCTATCAATCCAAACGTCGTTCATAGTCTCACCTGCCCTTCTGCAGCTGCTTCAGTATCGAGATGTGCTTGTGCATGCCAATAGGCCTGGCCGGGGTTGGCTTCCGCCGTCTCGAAGATTTTCTGGATAGCACCGATGCGCACATCGTCTTCTGTCATGCGGTAGCCATCGGCTAAATAGACATCATCCATGACCACATCGCCGCCTTTGAGTTCTTTGCGCACCGCCCAAACCCCCACAAGTTGACGGCGGCCTTTCAGCCAGCCGATCTGTGCCACCAAGTCAATGGCCTGGGAGAAATTCTCCTTGGCTGCTGCCATACGAATGCCTTCGTCTGCGAACATGATCAAGGCCATGCGATGCACGGCGTGGCGGGGGTCTGTGGCATGGAAGGTGGACAGGCCGGGATGATCAGACATCTGCGCTCGAAAGAGCGTGTTGGCGACATCACCGGTGCGCACTTCGCCCACGATCAGCCAGCGCGGGGACATACGCAGGGCGCTGTCTACCAGGTTTTTGACCGTCACCCCAGGGGTGTTGGAACCGATTTGAGCCGGTCTTGCTTCCAGGCTGACGACATGGGGATGGTCGATCCAGATTTCTTCCGGGTCTTCGATCTTGACCACGCGCGCTGCCCTGGGGATGCCGTTGGAGATCGCTGATAGTACGGTCGTCTTGCCCGTGGCCGTTGCGCCGGAGATCAGTAGGCGGTATTCGTTTCTCACCCAACCCACTAAAGCATCCAGGACATGCGCCGGGGCTACTTCCCATTCCAGCAATTGCTCCAACGTGACAGGCTTCGGCTCGAAGATGCGGATATTGATGACCGGGTAGCCTTCCCCAGGGGCCAGCCTGGGATGGACGATATGCACCCGCGCCCCGCCCATGCCGTCGCCGCGGGGGATTTTGGCGTTGACCAGCGGTGTGGCTTTCGAGATAGCGCGTCCAATCGGAGCCAGCAAAGCTTCCACCGCCCGCCAGGTCTCTTGTTCATCGGGATGGTATGCCAGACGTTCGGCGTCCCGGGCATCCTTTTTGATGCCCCATAGTGAACCGTCGGCGTTCATCATGATTTCGGTCAGGTCGTTACGGATGGGCGGCAGCAGTTCGTGGAAGAAACTCAACCCGCCCACTTTGGCCACCACCTGGTCTACCAGCGTGGGCACCAAGGTTTCGGACACCGCCCGCCCCAGGTTGGCCACCGCAGCATGAATGGCGCGCACGGCTTCCTCGCGTAACCGGGTACGATCTCGGATAACGTCCAGCGGCAAATGGTCAAGCTCACCCACCGCGGCATCCACGATCTCCCCCCGCGCTGAGTCTGGTAAGGCCTGGTTGCTCATCATTTGCTGCCAGGGATTAGCGTTGTTGAACATAAAAAACTCCTAAATCACGAATGGATACGAATAGCACGAATGTCACGAATAAAAACGGATAGAAAATAAATATTCGTGTCATTTGTGCCATTCGTCCTTATTCGTGATTACTGTTTTTCCTCGGCGTTAAAAACGTACTTTCACGCCGAGGATATTCTTCGTGCGGCCAGTGTGACCGCTGCTGCCGTAGTTCTCAGAGAACAGCGCATCAGCCAGGGGCATCAACGCCCCTCGAAAGGCCTCAGACCGCTCCACGGGGATAACTCGCTCGTCCTGAGCAATCCCCACAGCATCAATATCAGGGATGGTGGCAATCAACGGCAAGAAACCCCCGCTCACAGCTTCAGCCGCCCAGCGATGCCAGTCGCGCGGTTCGACCCGCTTCCCGGCACGATTTAGGGTCAGGTAGGATGTGGTTTCAGAGAGGCTGTGCATCCCGGCCATGCGTTCGAAGACCATGCGGTATGCCTCTGCCGTGCGCATAGCGGAAGCCATGGATGGCGTGCCGACCAAAACCAGGTGATTGGAAACACCCAATGCCAGCGCGGCTTGAGACGAAGGCGGCGTGTCGATCACCACCACGGCATATTCTCGGATAGCGGTGTTGATCAGCGACTGGAACGATCCTGGACTGTCCCGGTTGGCGCTCGCCATCTGCCCGGCGGCCATATCATCCACGAAGCCGCCCAACACATTCATTGAGCCAACCTTCTGAGTAATCACCCGCAGCCCTTCGACGGTCGGGTTTTGCGGCCAGTGTGCCAGGTTCGGTTCCGGGCTGAGCCGCAACATCATGGGCAGGTCATCCGGGGGAGACCCCATCCCGATCAGCAGGGTTGGATAGCCGCGCTGAGATGCTAAATACGCCAGGCTGGATGCGATAGTGGTTTTGCCCACCCCACCGGCGATATTCCAAACCGTGACGATGCGGGCTGTCACTGGCCGGTGACCGTTGCCAGACATGGCGCCCCACGCGCCTGCGCTGGATGCCATTTTCGCGGCGCGGGTGTCGGCGAATATCTTCTCCACCAGCGTTTGCAGGTTCATGTCCACCGCATACAGCCCTTTGAGATGGGGCAGCCCGGCCAGTTCGGAGCGGATGCCCTGCTCGTCGTTGGGCGCAAGCTGCGGTAGAACGACATAGACATCTTCGCTCATACTGCGCATGGCGCTGACGAAACCGTCTGCATCCCCAAACATGGCCCCGTCCATCAGCGCCACATCCGGTCTGGATGCCAGCTTGACCATCAGATCATCGGGCGCGTTAGCGATGGCCGATACCCGGAAGCGCGGGTCTTTTGCTAGCGCGGTCTGCCAGACATCGGTGCGGTTCTTCGGCCCAGCCAGCAACACGGTGACGGTATCGTTTCCTTGTGTATTCCAAGACATATCAACTCCTAACCCAGGAAAGCTGAAACCAAAAAGCCCTTACCACTAAGGACACAAAGGTGCACAAAGAAAAGAACAAAATTAATTCCCTTTGTTTTTCCCTTCGTGTTTCTTGGTGTCCTTCGTGGTTAATGTTTTTATGTTTTTCCTTCATAGATACCATCCTACGGCGTTGGGGTGGGTGCGGGTGTGACTTCAGATTCGCCCGTCCAGCCGAGGGGAGTTGGGGTGGGCGTTGGCGTCGGGCCGGGGGTGACGATCAAGTTCTGTAAGAATATCCCCGCGGTCTTGAAAGCCAGCGCATCGTCGGGCATCAGGTAAAGCGAGAACGCGATGCGGTTGTCTTGATCCAATCCTTGCAATAGCTCGATGACATTGACCAGGAGATATTCGTCCTCGGCGCCGTAAGCGAAGAAATCGTAGGCGATCACCATCGCGTCCACCGGCACAGCCAGGGTGATGGTGCCTTTTGGGCTGCGGTCTGGCGCGGCTTCGACAGCGCCAAAACTGTCCTCGTCCTGCGAATATCCCTGCTGGTACGCCGCTGGATCGATGGCCTGGAACTCAGGCGAGACACTCAATACTTTCAATCCTTCCGCTGCCACTTTGGCATAGGTGAAGTCGTTTTCAGTCAGGATGGCCGTCACGCCGATAAAGTCGCCGGGTTTCAACTGTCCTGCCAGGCCCGCCGAGTCGCTGACCTCGATGGTCACCGCCCGTTCGTCGGATGCAAGCTCCAACACATCACCGCCGAGGTGACTGGCCGCCAGGAAATCGCCTTCCGAGCGAGAGACACGCAGTACGTCCCCAAGAGCATGAGCCGGGTCCGCGATTACATCCGCGGGCAGGTTAGCAACCGGCATCTCGGCCAGTGCGATGTCGGCTTCGATGATCGTATGCCCAGGGGGAAGATTTTGCTCCAGCACAACCACTTCGGTTTTCTCAGCTTCACGTGCTCCCAGCAAACTGACTGCCAGAAATGCCACGAAGATTGCAGCGATGATGGGGATGATTCTCTTGATGTTCATGATTTTTTACTCCTGTAATTGATGATGGCAATGTGCAGCGTGGAGCGTGGAGAGTGGAGCGGGTATTGATCGCTCTCCGCTCCCCGCTTCACGCTTTACGCTCCACGTTTTTCTTTTCCAAAGCCGTTGATGGCTAAATCGGCCACGACATCGGCCAGCGATCGCACTTCGTAGCCCAAGAGCTGCTCGTGCTCGTCCACCTTGACCACGATGGTCTGTTCTTCGTCGCCAAAGAGCGCGCGCAGGGCGTTCAAGCTTTGCACTGTTTTTGTTGGATTGGTTGTTTTGTCGTTTTGCGTCATTGTTACCTCTCGGATTCGGCTGTCAGGGTGATGAGGATGTCCGTGATGCCCAATGTGGGGGTTGCTTCGGTGTCAGGTGTTACTACAGTGTCAGGTGTCAGGTGTTCCGGTGTCAGGATCGAATCCGGCGTTGCGCCAGGGGTTGCTGTGCCGTAGGATGGTGTGGGTAGATTGTTGTGCCAACCTTCGGTGGGAGTCGCGGTAGCGGTTGCTGTACTCAAGCTGGGGGGCTGCCAGATCACCTGGTCGTCCTGCGCCTCGATGTCGGGGATCACGGCGGCAAGCAGCAGGGCCAGCACAGCCATCCCCACGAATACCAGCAGCAGCATTTTCTGGCTCACAACGCAATCCTTCCCAGCACTTCGGCAATTTGCGCGTCATCCGGTTCCTTGGCCTTCAACATCAGCGGACGGAACAGGAAGGGCCGCATTTCACTGCGCTCGAAGGTATATGGCAGCCGCCCCAGGTTCATGCCAATGCCCTGATCGGCCACGAAGCGCCGCCAGGGTTCATCATGGAAACCCTTTTCGCTGCGGGCAATAGCCGATAGCGCCACATCTTTGTCGTCAGGTTCACTGAGATAGCCCAAGAACACGCTGGAGCACGAACTGCGCACCCCGGCCGGGATCAGCGAAGGGGACTGGGTGATGACCACGAAACGCACCCCGTACTTACGCGAATCTCTGAACATATTGTCGTACTGCTCAGCCACAGTGGGCGCGCCCTTGTTGTTCTCATCGCGTGCCCCCAGGCCGCTGAAGATGATATTGGCTTCTTCGAAGAACATCATCAGTTCAGCATCGCCCGTGATCAACTGACGGTCTTTTTGCTCGACCATATCCTGGTAGAGCAGCCACCCGGCCCAAGATAGCAGCCAGGCTTTGGAGAACTGATCCAGATGCTTGCCGCCTTCGAGTACCAGCAATGGCTTTTCGTCATTGCCCAGTTCTGCGACGTCGATGGCGTCATGCCCAGCCGCAAATTGAGCCGCAATGGCGCCCCGCAGCAAGGTCTTCATGCGCTCCAGGATGCCGTCGAGGATGCCCCTCCCCACCTGGTCGCGGGCAGGCATAGCGTCGCGGCGCTGTTCGATCTCGTCATATAAATCTTGCAAGCTGGCGCTCTTGGAGCGGTATACGGCGATCTTTTGCCGCTCGCGGATGTCCATTGAACGCAGCTTGGCGCCATCAGGATACCCGCAAGCGGCTGTTTCTTCCTGATCCACGACCTTTCCCCACACCGGATCATCCAGTATCTTTGGGTCGTTGACCAGCACGCCTTTTTGCAAATAAATGAATTCCACTGCGTCGAAAAAGCGATGTTTCTGCTGCTTGACGCCCAGTTGACCAACGTTGCCGAAGATGTCCACGAAAGCGGCTAACTGGATTTCGGGGATGATGTAGCGGGAAATTTGTAAGGGGTTCCAGCGCAGGGGGCGCACGCCGTAGGGTGTCAGTTGGCGGATATCGACCTGCTCTTCGATGCCCGGCGCGTTGAGTAATTGCCGCCAGCCAGCGCCGAAGTCCAGGACGACCACGCGCATACCCCACTTGCGCACGATCTCATAGGCCAAGCGTTCCGCGCCCACGGACTTGCCGTATCCGGTCGCGCCCGCAAACATCATATGCACGAAGCGGTCTTTGGCCAGCATCACCGGGGCGTTGGTCAGGTCGGCGGTCTCGGGGGAGAATTGGTGTCCCATCAGAACTTCGCCGGGCATGTCGGGATAGAAACCTAAGCTGTCCTTGGGGATGGCCGGGATCACACGCACGGTACCCTCGCGAAAAATGGCCGGAGCGGTGTATGCAGCCAACTGCTGGGACGTCAGCACGGTCGAGTACAGTCCCCCCAACGCGCCGCCCAGGAAGTCATTCGGATCAGACTTTCGGGATGTCGTGAAGGCTAATGCTTGAGAGCGCAGTAAATTGGCGTCCGGCCCCTGTGGTGAGACAGTCAGGACGGGGGTGGGGCTTTTGGGACCACGGAACGCCTGCGGAACCAGCGCTTCCCCGGCTACCGCGCCATTGTCCGTGGCCGTCAGCAAGAGCGCTTCGCCTAAGAAGCCGCCTTCGGATGCCGCCACATTGAGCAGACCTTCCACGCCCCGCAGGATTTCTGTTAGCCGGTCAGCCACATCGTCCTCGGTCTGCCAGGAGCGGTTGAGCGAGATACCCGGCATCAGACCGGTGGACAGCCCGCGGGTGATACCCGTCATCGTGTTGCGGCCAACGTTCCAGCCCAGGGTTTGCCCCTCTTGATGGCTCTCACCCCAACCTTCCTGTTTGGAATCCGCCTGCCCGACGGTATCCGCCCTCCCCGAGGTGAAGGACTCACTCTCTCCCCAACCCCAGGAGCGTGTCACCGCATCGGCCTCCATCGTGGAAACAGCCCTGCCGTCCGTGTGCGCTTTGCCTTCGGTGTGCGCTTCGCCCCAGGTTTCGCTGTGGCTGGTCGTATGGGCCGATCCGGTGGTATGGGCTACTCCCGAACTGCTGCCCCCAGATGCACCCCAACTGCTGGTGGTGGAAGCGCTGCTCGATACCCCGCTGGATACGCCTTGGGATACAGAGCCGGATTCTGATCCCGTAACGTTCACCCCTGCGTTCACGTTCCCCGAAACACCCGCGCCCAACGTTCCTGGAATGCCCACATTGCCCTGCGCGCCAACGCTTACACCGCCCGACACGCCCGTACTTACGGATGAGCCGGTGGTGGCTTGCTGGCTTCCTGTCTGAGAATTGCCTTGTGTGACGGTATTGGACCCACCCTGGCTCCAGCCAGAATATGAACCCGACGAATGCGTGGTTGATTGGCTTTCCGTCCAGGCTTCCCCTTCGGTTACAGCGTGGCTGACGGTGTCTGATTCGCTGACCGTGTCGGCTTCGCTGATTGTGAGCGATTGACCTTCTGTGTGCGTAACCGCTATCCCCTCTGACTTGGACGTGCCTTTGGTGTGCGCAAAACTCTCTGTGT
>JADHXE010000003.1 GCA_016783125.1 Anaerolineales bacterium | reverse complement strand
TCTCCTTGTGGTGATAAGTCTAAAGCTTTTTAGCAAGGATACCGAAATCGGCCTGTTTTGGGATGTTTTTTACCGATTAGAAATGCCGCCTGTTTGCGTTATCGAATAGAAACCTGCTAGTTTTGCGCAAAAATAAGGTATTAGACTAAGCGACTACCAGACTATCATCCATGTCCTTCGTCCATCTCCACACCCACACTGAATACTCTCTGCTCGACGGCTTTAGTAATATCGAGAAGCTGGTTCAGCGCGCCGCCGAGTTAGAGATGCCTGCTTTGGCGATCACCGATCATGGCACCATGTTCGGTGTGATCGATTTTTATAACGCGGCTACCGAGGCAGGCATCAAACCGATCATTGGGTTGGAAGCTTATATGGCCGCCCGGCGCATGACCGATCGCATCGCCCAGCTTGACAAAAAATCTTCCCACCTGCTACTGTTGGCACAGAATCAAGCAGGGTACCAGAATCTGCTCAAAATCGCTTCTGCTGCTCAACTCGAAGGCTTCTATTATCGCCCGCGCATAGACCATGAATTCCTGGCCGAACACGCCGAGGGGTTGATCTGCACTTCGGGCTGCATGGCTGCTGAAATTCCTCGGGCCATAAATAATGGTGACATAACGGGAGCACGCGCGAAGTTGGATTGGTACTATGAAGTCTTCGGCGCGGAAAATTTCTATCTCGAACTTCAAGAACACGAAATCCCCGAGTTAGCCAATATCAACAAGGCGCTGCTGGAACTTGGCCCGCGCTATAAAGCCCGCTATGTGGCGACCAATGATGTCCACTACATCAACCCCTCCGACGCTGAGTTGCAGGATATCTTGTTGGCCGTGCAGACCGGCTCGCTGCTCACCGATCCCAAGCGGATGCGCATGTCGGATAGCACCTATTACCTGAAAAGCGCTGAAGAGATGGGCAGCATTTTTGCTGAAGTGCCGGAAGCGTTGAGCAACACGCTCTTGATTGCCGAACGCTGCGAGGTAGACCTGGGGTTCAAAGGATATCGCTTGCCCGATTTTTCTGTCCCTGAAGGCTATGATACCGAATCTTACCTGCGGGAACTGTGTGAGCGCGGTCTGGAAAAGCGCTTTGGTTCCCATGCCCAAGACGCGCTTTATCAAGAGCGGTTGAAATACGAGTTAGATATTATCCATACCATGGGCTTTGATGCCTACTTCCTGATCGTGTGGGATTTATGTCAATACGCCAAAAAAGAGGGCATCTGGTACAACGCGCGCGGTTCTGCGGCGGGTTCGATTGTGGCTTATGCTTTAGAAATCACCCTGGTTGATCCCATTGAGCACGAACTGATCTTCGAGCGCTTCCTCAACCCCGGGCGTGTTTCTATGCCCGACATTGACCTGGATTTCCGCGATGACCGCCGCGCCGAAATGATGGAATATACTGCCCGAAAATATGGCGACGACAAGGTGGCGCAGATTATCACATTTGGCACCATGAAAGCCCGCGCAGCGATCCGCGACGTCGGGCGCGTAAAAGACATCCCCAACAACGAAGTAGACCGCATTGCAAAACTCATCCCTGCTATCCCCGGCAAGCCGGTGACCATCGAACAGGCTTTGGAAACCGTCCCCGATTTCAAAAAAGCCTATGAATCAATCGGCTATATCAAAGATCTAATCGACACCGCCAAAGGGATGGAGGGTGTTGTCCGCAATGCCGGGACACATGCTGCGGGGGTGGTTGTCACAGACAAACCCATTATTGAATACTTGCCCTTGCATCGACCGACCGGCTCGGCCCAAGATAGCCCGGTAAAAACCGTCACCCAATTCGAGATGTCGGTCATCGACGAACAGGGCTTGCTCAAAGTGGATTTCCTGGGTTTATCGACATTGACCGTGATGGCCCGGGCTTGCGATTTGATCGAAGAACGGCATGGTGTAGAGTTCAATCTCAATAATATTCCGTTAGATGATCCTGAAACCTATGAACTCTTGGGGCGCGGCGAAACCGCTGGAGTCTTCCAGGTAGAGGGAGCCGGTATGCGCCGTAATCTGGTGGAGATGAAACCCCAAAACCTGGATCATGTCATCGCCATGGTGGCCCTCTTCCGCCCAGGCCCGATGGAGTTCATCCCCAGCTATATCAAGCGTATGCATGGGCAAGAAAAGATCGAATACCTGCACCCCAAGCTCGAACCCATCTTGGAAGAAACCTACGGGATCACGGTTTATCAGGAACAGATCATGTATTCGGCCATGAATCTGGCCGGGTATACGGCTTCAGAAGCTGACTTTTTGCGCAAGGGTGTCGCCAAGAAGAAGGCCAATGTGCTCACGCAGCAGCGCACCCGTTTTGTGAGCGGCGCTGTTGAGAACGGCGTCTCTGAAGAAGTTGCCAATGAAATCTTCGATAATTGGGAGGCTTTCGCCCGCTATGGCTTCCCCAAAGGCCACGCCGCTGACTATGGCGTGATCGCTGTGCAAACGGCCTATCTCAAAACTCATTACTCCGTCGAATATATGACGGCTCTGCTATCGGTTGAACTGAACAATACCGACAAAGTAGCGGTTTACGTTGCCGACTGCCGCCGCATGGGCATCGAGGTATTGCCTCCCGATATCAACAAAAGCTTGTGGGATTTCTCCATTGAAGACGGAAGACCGGAGACGGGAGACCGGGACGTAGAAGCCCGTCCTCCGTCTTCGGTCCCCGGTCAAGCCAAATCCGCCATTCGCTTTGGCTTAGGCGCGGTCAAGAACGTCGGTCATGGCCCCGTCGATACGCTCCTGGAAGCTCGTGTGGATGGCCCCTTTGTTGATCTCAACGAATTCGTCCGCTGCGCTGATCTGCGCAAAGTGGGTAAACGCGCCCTCGAGTGTCTGATCAAGGTGGGGGCCTTGGATGTGTTTGGCGTTCGCCCGGCCTTATTCGATTCTCTTGATCGCATCGTTTCACTCAGCTCATCCTATTTTGCAGCCGCTGACTCTGGGCAAATGAGCATGTTTGGGGCTCAAACGGGTCTGGTGGAGAATATCCAATTGCCTTCCATCGATGCTGAGGTTACCCGCCGTGAGCAGCTTGATTGGGAGCGTGAGCTAATTGGCCTGTATGTCTCCGATCACCCTCTCAGTACAGTGATGGATGCTATCGATCAGAACGTCACCCATTACTCAACTGAGCTGGTCGAGGCCAACGACAGGCAGCCAGTGCGAGTGGCCGGCCTGATCGCCCGTATGCGACCCCATACCACCAAAAAGGGCCAGCCCATGGGCTTTGTCACGCTTGAAGATATGCAGGGCAATATCGATCTGGTGATCTTCCCGCGCACCTGGGAGAAGTACCGCGACCTCATCGAATTCGACACCATTGTGATGGTAGATGGCAAAGTGGATGCCCAAGGAGTAGAGCCAAAGATTTTGGTGGATCATATCACCACAGAGCTGAATCATGTCACGCCTTTAGTTGATACTTACCCGCAGATGGGTCCTCCCCCAGGGGGAAGTTCAGACAGACGGTTTGGCGTGGTTCCTGATAAAAAGACTGATACGCGCCCCCAGGCAGAGTCTCGTGAACCCCAGGTCGCCGAAGATGCGCCTGCATACGAGCCGAGCACCTGGGACGATGATGGCCTGCCCCCACCCCCAGATGCTTTCCCGGACGACTGGGAAGCGATCAACGGCGCCCCTGTGGAAGCGCAAGCTTCTGAAGAGCAAGCCGAAGAACCTCAAGAGAAGGGATCGTTGATCGAAGAGGCCTTATCTCTGGCCGAGGAATTCCAAGAAGTGCAGCAACTGCACGAGATCATCGCGGGGGAAACGGGTTCTGATGCAGCTTCTGCTGCAGCTGAACCAGGCGAGGTGATCGCCGAGTCGATCTCACCGTCGGTGCCAGCCTTGTCAGGTTTACCTGCAATGGATGGCGATGATATCCGCATGATCACTGTGATCATGCGGCCCGCATTGGGCCGTATCCGTGATGGTTTATTGATGCGCCGCATCTTTGGCAAATTGATCAGCTACCCGGGGTTTGATCGTTTTGCGTTCCACATCTTTGAAGATGGGCGCGGTTATTTACTGGATTTCCCCAACTATACAACTCGCCTCAACCCTGATCTGATCGCAGAATTACATGACCTGATGGGGCAAGAAAATATCCGTATCGAGACGATCACTTTTCAATGAGTGCTGGCACACCAAAGGTGCGTCATGCCAACGGCACGCACGCCAAGGCACGCAAAGCGAGCGAAGCGATTGATGCCAAAGCCATCTTACGGCTGGGGGTTTTCACGACACTCTTTCTCCTTGCTGCTTGCTCTTTTGCCCCATCTTTTGGGGATATTCCAGTTCAGCCAACAGAAACCTTTTCCACGATTCCTGCTCAAGAGGTCAGCCAGGATTCTAATTGGTGGCAGCCTGCTCCTGGTACGAGTTGGCAGTGGCAGTTGTCTGGGGAGATCGACACAACCCTCGATGTTCAGGTGTATGATATCGACCTCTTCGAGGCCCCTCAGAATGTAATTGATGAACTGCACGCCGATGGCCGCGTGGTGATCTGCTACTTCAGCGCCGGGAGTTGGGAAGACTGGCGTGAGGATGCCGATGATTTTCCAACTGAACTTCTTGGGAAAGAACTTGAAGGCTGGCCTGATGAAAAGTGGTTGGATATCCGCCAAATAGAGTTGCTAGCCCCCATCATGGAAGCCCGCCTGGATTTGGCCGTTGACAAAGGTTGTGACGGTGTTGAACCAGACAATATGGATGGGTATGCCAATCAGAGCGGCTTTTCCCTAACTTATCAGGATCAGCTCGAATACAATCTCTGGTTGGCTGAAGTCGCCCATGCACGTGGGTTATCTATCGGCTTGAAGAACGATTTAGATCAGATCCAAGACCTGGTGCTCTATTTCGATTGGGCGTTGAACGAAGAGTGTTTCTATTACGATGAATGCGATCTCCTTTTGCCATTTGTGCACTCCGGAAAATCAGTTTTTGGGGTAGAATACGAACTCGACAGCGATGAGTTCTGTCCTCAGGTCAACGCCATGAATTTCGATTTCCTCAAGAAGAATTGGGAGTTAGATGCCTGGCGGGAACCGTGTCGTTAGATCACATCATTTCTTCATACAAATTTATCGTCAAAGGAAAAAACATGAACCGTAAACTATCACTTATATTTGTATTACTCCTGGTAATCGGTGTGGCTTGCTCTTCTCCGGAAGCTGCTGTCGAAGAAAGCCAAGCCCCTGCTGCCGAGGAGATGGCTGGCGAAGATGCAGAAGACAGTCATTCTGAAGATGCCGATGAGGCTGAAGAGAGTCACGCGGAAGAAGCGGAGGATGCCGACGATGCCGACGATGCCGACGAGGCAGACGAGGCAGAAGATCATGAAGATGATGACATGTCTGAGGAATCTCGAGAATATGATACTGAGTTCCCTCTGCCCGATGACGTGCAAAACTTCACCGGCGGCGGCGACCAGGTCAATTTCGCCACCAGCCTGACGGTAGAAGAAGCCATCGAGTTCTACCGTGGTGCGCTCACTGAGATGGGATTGATAGAACGCACACTCAACACAGCGATTACCGAAACCACCTTTAGCATGGTCTTTGATGGTCACGAAAGCGGCGAGGCCATAGTGGTTCAAGGTGTGGATCTTGGTAATGGCACCACCAATATCAATATCCGCTTCGAGGATGTCTAATAGCTCTTGGCTCCAGATTATCGGAGGAAGATGACTATGCAATATAAAGTAAAACTTGAACAAAATGAGGAAGGATTCGCGATCTGGTGTCCAGGGTTACCTGGATGCTGGTCTCAAGGAGTGACTGAAGAAGAAGCGTTGGAAAATATTAAAGACGCTATTCAGTTGTACATTGAAACCGTTGAAGAATTCAAACAACTACTATAATTGGAGAAACTGATGGTTAGTCAAGAACTCATTGAAATCTTACGCTGCCCCGCCTGTGTGCGGGATACGGAAGGTTTGCTGGAACACTACAAAGAATCCTGGTTCATCTGCCAGGATTGTGGACGTAAGTACCCTATCCGCGATGACATCCCAGTCATGCTGATCGATGAGGGTGACAAGTGGGTGGAAACAGCTAAAGGCGATCTGCCCATCCCCCCGCCGGAAAAGTAGTCTGGGTATAAAGTAAACAAGTAGACAAGTAAACAGGCAGCCACCAGGGACTCATTGCCACCTGTTTACTTGATACGTGTATACCTGTAATGCCCAATCTCCAATCTCTAATATCTAACCTCATATCCGGCGATGACGAACTGGCCGAATCCGCCGCAGTCGAGATAGCTGCATTTGGGGACGAAGCATTACCCGCGCTGAAAGAAATACTTGCTTCCCCCGGTGCGGACGCGGATACCCGTTGGTGGGCCACGCGCGCCCTGGCAGAGATCGCTGATCCCGAAGCAGCACATTTGCTCCGAAAGGGGTTGCATGACCCTGATCTATCCGTGCGCCAGTGCGCGGCTTTAGCCCTCAAGGAGCACGCATCGGATGAGAATATCCCTGAGCTGCTGTTCGCCTTGAGCGATGTTGACCAATTGCTGAGACGTTTAGCCGCTGAAGCCTTGATCGCTGTGGGCTTGGGGGCAGTGCCATTCTTGATTGGGGTAATGGAAAACGGCCCCCAAACTGCTCGTCTGGAGGCCGTGCGTGCGTTAGCTTTTATCGAAGATCAGTCCGCAATCCCTATTCTTTTTGAAGCCCTGGATGACGATTCTACATTGGTAAGACATTGGGCCGAGGAGGGCCTGGAGCGCATGGGGGTGGGAATGACGTTTTTTGCCCCGGACGGATGACAGAGGACGGAAGACCGGTTTCTCCCGTCCTCCGTCTTCTGTCCCCGGTCAGTTAAAAAATGCCCAGGCAGCCCAGACAGCGATCATCAGCAAGCCTAAACCGAAACGAGCCAAAAAGGATAATCCCAAACCCCATAGCAGGCCGCGCACCACATCGGTAGCTTGTTTACTATCATTCAGCCGGCGGAACTCCATCAAATAGAGGATCAACGGGGCGGCAATGATCCCGCCAATAGGGGGAAAGATGAAGGTGAAAATCACACCAGCCGCCAGGGCCGCGATGATCGAGCCCCAGGAAGCGCCCTTTTCACGGGCCTTGGCGCCCATCAGTAAGTTATCGGCGCCCACCGCGACCAGCATCAACAATGTGATCAGGGCGAACAGCACCCCACCCCAATTGCCGAATCCGAACACTACACCATAAACCAGGGCAGCCGCCCAGATGACCACATTCCCCGGGAATATGGGGATGATCAGGCCTAGTTGCCCCACCGCCATGGTGAGGATGATCATTACTAAAGTTGTTGTTTCCAGCCAAGCGGGCAAGATAGCCTCCTTTGGGTTATCAGGGAGTATGGAGTAAGGGAGCAGGCCATTGGGGCTTGATTCCCTACTCCCTACTCCATACTCCTTACTCCTCTACTTAGTCTCTATTCCCTTTCTACGAGAATTGCTGTAAAAAGTTGCCTCTACTCCGGGCGAATGACATCGATGCCGCCCATCCAGGGGCGCAGTACCTCGGGCACGACCACCGAGCTGTCAGCCTGCTGATAGTTCTCCAGGATGGTGATCATCACGCGCGGCATGCCCAACCCTGACCCGTTGAGGGTGTGTAGGAAGCGGGGTTTGCCGCCTTCTTCCGGCCTGTAACGGATATTCGCCCGGCGGGCTTGAAAATCCGTCACGTTCGAGATCGATGAGACCTCCAGCCACTCCTGGCTGGCTGCGGCCCATATTTCGATATCGTAAGTGATCGATGCGCCAAAGCCCAGGTCGCCAGTGCAGAGCTGGTTGATGCGATAGGTAAAACCCAATTCTTCACAGGTCGCCTCGGCGTCGGCAATCATCTTCTCGAAGGCTGCGGGCGAGTCATCGGGCTTGACGAACATGTACATCTCGACCTTGTCGAATTGGTGGCCGCGTTTGATGCCGCGTACGTCGCGCCCGGCGCTCATCTTCTCGCGGCGGAAGCAGGGCGTGTAGGCGGTATAGTAAAGGGGCAGCTCTTCTTCGGGGATGATCTCGTCCATGTGCAGGCCGGTTAAAGGCACTTCAGCAGTGGGCACAAAGTAGATATCCTCTTCGTGATCTTTGTAGAGGTTGTCGGCGAACTTGGGCAGTTGGCCTGCCCCAAAGACGGTATCGGTACGAACCATGAAGGGGGTGTATTTCTCGGTATAGCCCTGACGGATATGCAAGTCGAGCATGAAAGCGATCAAGGCTCGCTGCAAACGCGCCCCGGCTCCGCTGAGTACGTAGAAGCGTGACCCCGTCAGCTTGACGCCGCGCTCGAAATCGATGATGCCCAACTCAGGCCCTAGGTCCCAGTGCGGCTTGGGGTCGAAGTCTAATTTAGTTTTCTCCCCCACGGTTTTAATGATCACGTTTTCGGATTCATCCACCCCTAAGGGAGTCCGCTCGTCCGGTATATTGGGCAGGGTGGACATTACGGCATCGAGTGATGCCTGTACCTGGCGGAGTCCTTCATCGATATTGCTGATTTTATCCCCCACGGCGCGCATGGCCTCGATCTTGGCCTGACGCGCCTCCGGGTCTTTGGTACGACTGATTTCTTTTGAGCCGGCATTGCGCTCCGCTTTGAGGGTTTCCACGTCTTGAATCAGATCGCGGCGCTGCGCGTCTAATTCAAGCACCCGGTCAACAGGCGCGGAATCTTCCTGGCGCTTTTTTAGCGCCTCTCGCACAAGGTCAGGGTTTTCTCGGATCAGGTTGATGTTTAACATGGTGCACCTCCATTGTGTAATGTTTGTAGCGCCACAGGTGTGCATACCGAAGGTACGCAAAGCGGCAAGAGCACGATAGTGCTCGTGCCACTCTCGTGGCACACTACAGGCATATTAATGAATCAGCCCCCCTCTCCGTGCAGGACGAGGGGGGCGCTCGTGGTGCCACCTGCGTTCACCCCTTTTACCCCCTCCCCCGAAATCGGGAGAGGCCGGGTGGGGGTCTCTAATTCGCGCTAACGGGCGAACCCGGCTCCCTTACAACAGTCGTGAATAACTATTCCTGCGGGAGCGACGCGTAGGACAGATTGATAATCTGTCGACAGGTTGACAACCTGTCCTACTGACGGAGGGGATTTCATCGTTTGGCCTGCCGCCTCACACCGACCGGCGGCTCTCTGGAAGGTTTGACGATTACTTGTCTCCGTGCTGATCTTTTTGAGATCGGAATGCAGCGATTATACCGAAGGATGGGAAAGAGTCAAGAAAATAAACGCAATGGCGCAGAGTCTCCAAGCAGCAAATTGATAGATTTGCTATAACTACCCAGGCTAAAGGAGAGATACCCCGAAAAAAGGGTGTGCGTGGGGGCAGTTGCGCTCGCCCCCCACGCACACCCTTTTTTCGGGAACTTTCTCTCTATGACTGAGCAGTTACGATTTGCTTCAGCTTGTGCGCGAATTTTTACCTATGCTTCACTCTCAAAATTGTGATCTTAGTGGGATGATTGAAGGGCGTTGGGTCGCTTGGGGGTGGGCTGACTATCGTTTGTGGGAACCCGGTGATATCTTGTGGTACAGGGATGATCTCTTCGATAGTGAGATAACCGTCCTCGCAGAGTGTTTCCAGAGAACTCATATAATCTGCTCCGCTCAGAAATAGCGCGTTGTTGATGGCGATCAGGTAGCCTCCATCCCCCACCAGCGGGCGGACTTTGTTGATCAGGCGCGTGCTCTCGGCTGCCTGATCGACGCGGCCTTTGGCGGTACTCGAAAAGAAGGGCGGGTCGAGGATCACGCAGTCGAAGAGCTGGCCGCGGCGTTTCAATTGAGCGATCTGGCTGAAGAAGTCGTTGGCCTGCAACTTCATCTTGCCCAAATCGAGCCGGTTTAGCATACCACCGGTACGCGCCAGTTCTAGAAATTTACGTTTGAGATCGGTTTGCAGCACATAGTCCGCGCCGCCCGCCAGCGCAGCCACGCCCAGGCTGCCGGTGTAGGCGAAGGTGTTCAGGACGCGCCACCCTCCAGCGTTCTCCAGCAGCCATTTGCGCAGGCCGTGCGTATCGAGGTAGAAGCTGGCGTCTTGCTGCATCTGCAAATCGAGGGCGTACCAGACCCCGTGCTCGCGGATTTTTTTGGTGGGTGAATCTCCAAAGGCGAGAATCCCCTTGCGTTGCGCAGGATCATGCGCCGAGCGCGTTTTGTGGATCACGCAGTTTATCGAGGGGAGTCGTTCCAGGAAGAATTCACCCGCGGCCGCCAAAGCGTCCCCTGATCCCTCATAATCGAACAACACCAGCGTGCGGCCGTAGAGATCGGCCACCAGCCCCGGATAGCCCTCGTAGAAGCCGCTGAACAGGCGCAGGGCCGTGGAGCGGCCAGCGTTGAGCGGAATTGAGCGGGCCTCCAGGGCTTGAGCGAATAGTTTTTTCAGCGCGGGTAAGTTCTCAGTGGGCATCTGATGATTATAGCAGAAACGCCAGTTCTTACGGTATTCCATCCTGATCCTTACTGCCCCCCTAACCCCCCAACCCCCCAACCCTTCGGCATCACTCGGGGCATACTTTGGGGGGAAATTACTCCCCGCTTTATTCGTGCAATTCGTGATATTCGTCATCATTCGTGTTTTCATACTTGGAATTTGTAAAGCTCGATGCTGCACGGCGGCCAGATCATCATCCATGCCTGGGGGCAGAAACACGTTTACGAAGTGCGCGCCCTGCCGCATGAAGACTACGACGTGCTCACGCTGATCACCTGCCAGGGCTTCGATGAATCCAGCGGGGAGTACGGCTGGCGTCTGGCAGTCAGAGCGGTACTTATTGATGTAGAAGGACAGTAATCAATTTCGTGGCTAAGCAGTTACCTCGTGAGAATATAAAGTTTGAACAAATCCGCAATCGTTTTGCGAATACGCGCAGATTGTGTTATCATCAGGGTATTGATGGATCCATTTTCCCTGCAGACGGAGATGTTTCATGATAGAACGAACACTCACCCCCAAACTGATTACCCTGGCGCAGAAATTTCAAGTTATCACCCTGACCGGTCCGCGCCAATCTGGCAAGACAACACTCGTCAAAGCTGCGTTTCCATCTCTCCCCTACGTATCTTTGGAAGAACCGGATATCCGGCAAGTTGCGTTGACGGATCCGCGCGGTTTCTTGTCAAACTACACCGCAGGGGCCATCCTGGACGAAATTCAGAACACGCCCGAATTGTTTTCCTACATCCAGACGATTGTCGATGATAACCGCGATGCCCAGTTCATTCTGACAGGCTCATCGAATTTCCTTTTGATGGAGAAGATCAGCCAAACACTGGCCGGACGAACGGCGATTCTCCATTTGTTGCCATTTTCATTCTCGGAACTTGAAAGTAGCAGTTTTACCGCCGATCAATATGAGACCTTGATATTTAGAGGCCAATACCCCCGCATTTATGATCGTGATATCGCTCCTATCGATTTTTATCCATCTTATATCCAGACGTATGTCGAAAGAGACGTGCGCATGATAAAAAATATCGGGGATATCAACGCCTTCATCCAATTTATTCAATTATGTGCAGGGCGTACAGGTCAATTAATCAACTATACCAGCCTGGCAAACGATGCTGGTATCAGCCCCAATACGGCCAAAGCGTGGATTTCTATTTTAGAAACATCGTACATCGTTTATCGCTTACAATCGTATCACAAGAACTTCAATAAGCGGCTGGTGAAATCGCCTAAGCTTTATTTCTACGATACCGGTGTGGCTTGCTCTCTGCTGGGCATACGGGATGAGAACCAGGTCAACTTGCATTATATGAAAGGCGCGCTGTTTGAGAATCTTGTGATCAACGAGTTTATCAAGCGGAGTTTTCATCAAGGAGAGCGGCGCTATCCGTATTTTTGGCAGGACAGCCGCGGCAAAGAGATCGATTGCTTGTTGGTTGATGGGGAAGCAATTGTGCCTGTAGAAATCAAATCCGGCAAAACAATTTCTAGCAGCTACTTTGATAATCTCAAATACTGGCGCAAACTTGCCAACATGCCTGGAGATGAAGGTTATGTCGTCTATGGCGGTGAGAAGTCATTGCAAACCAGCACAGGATCATTCATCAGTTGGCGGCACTTAGACCGCGTCCAACCCCCGGTAAGTCAGGCAGCGCAATAATAAAACTCGTCCCCCGCCCCAACTCACTCTCAACGCTGATCTTCCCCCCGTGCATTTCGACAATCGATTTGGCTATCGCCAACCCCAACCCGGACTCGCCCCCCACGCCTTGACGAGACTCATCGCCCCGGTAGAAGCGATCAAAGATGCGCGCTATATCGGCGGGGTTGATGCCGGGGCCGGTGTCGGTGACAGTGAAGACGACCGATGACCGACGACCGGCGACCGACTGCTCCCCGCTCCCCGCTCCCCGCTCTCCGCTCTCCGCTTGCTTTGCACGCCTTTGGCGCCGCTCCCCGCTGATCGCTATCTCCCCTCCCTCCGGCGTGTACCGCAAAGCATTGCTGACCAGATTACCCAGAACCTGCATCATACGGTCTGGATCGACGTTGATGTGCGGCAGATCGGGTTCGGCTTGTACATTCAAGGTGATCTGCTGTTGTTCAGCGGGATGTTGGTAGGCAGCCTGGATTTGTTTGAGCAGAGCCTCTGGAGCGACAGGGGCCAGGTTGAGCGATAACTCGCCAGCCTCGGCCAGGGATAGCGTGCGCAGGTCATCCACCAGGCGCTGCAAATGGTGGACTTCGTTGAAGATGGTCTCCAGGCGTTCGGGGGTGGGTTTGAGCACGCCATCACGCATAGACTCGATATAGCCGGCGATGACGGTCAGCGGGTTGCGCAGGTCGTGGGCGATGTCAGCGGTCATCTGGCGGCGCTGCCCGCTGAGGTGCGCCAGGTCAGCGCTCATCTGGTTGAAGGCCTGGGCTAACTGCCCAATTTCATCTTCTGAACGAACGCGCACTTGCTGCCCCATTTCTCCCTTGGCAGTGGCTTGAATGGCGGAGGTTAGTTCACGCAGCGGGCGGGTGAGACCCCGGGTCAGCACCAGGCTGATGATCAGCGCCACAGCCATGGCGCCGAGGGTGGCGTAGAGCAGAGATTGATTGATCCGCTCTAAGAATTGCTCCTCGCGCAGAGCCAATGGAGGGATATCCCCCGTGGCGATGACTGTGCCCACGGTTTGGCCGTCGATTACAATCGCTGTTCCCTCCATCAAATCAGCATCTGAAAGCAAATCCCCCATACGATACTCCCCGGCAGGCAGGACGACGCGTCCGCGGGTGTCGATGAGGGCAAAGGTCAGCGGTTGAGTTTCCAGTTGTTCTAGCGGTGGTTTTTCTCTTTGTTGCGGAAGCTGCTGAAACTGCTGCTGTGGCAGTTGCTGTCCGGGAAGCGGATTTTGCAGATTCCCTTCGGGTTGGGGCTGCGCAAGCGGCGGATTCTGTCGGCGCAGGATTGACTCAGCAAAGCCGCGCCAAGACCCTTTTATTTGATAATAGGTGGTAGCCCGGTCGATGAAATTGTTCTGGGTGTTGCTCAGCACCAACTCGGCGAAATCTTGCTGAGTGGTGTAACGCGTGATAGCCGCAGCTAATAACGCCACGGTCAGGCTGACGGCCAGGAAGGCCAGGAGGAGTTTGGGGGCGAGAGAACGCATGGTGGTGTTGGTAGGGAGTAAGGAGTAGGGAGTAGGGGGGTAAGGAATAAGTAAACTTCCTACTCCCCTACTCCCTACTCCCTACTCCCCTAAACCGATAACCCACCCCAAAGACCGTCTCGATGCGCCGCGGGTCGCTGGGATCCGCCTCGATTTTGGTGCGCAGGTTGCGGACATGCACGTCAATCGTCCTCTCAACGCCTTCGAAGGCTGTCCCCTGCAATCTTTCCAGCAGATCCAGGCGGGAGAAGACGCGTCCCGGGGCGGACATCAGCACCCCCAGCAGATCGAACTCCGAGGGGGTCAGGTCGACGAATTGCTCGCCTACCTTTACGGTGTGTTCGTCTTGATTGAGGGTGATACTGCCCCCGCGCAGGATATTGGGCGGCGGCGCGGCCTGGCTGGTTCGCCGCAGCACAGCCCGGATGCGCGCCACCATTTCTTTCATGCCGAAGGGCTTGGTGACATAGTCATCGGCGCCCAACTCCAGGCCCAGCACCTTGTCGGTTTCTTCCAGCTTGGCAGTCAGCATGATGATGGGCGTCTCGCTCTCTTTGCGGTAGGCGCGCATGAAATCGTAACCGCCCATCTCGGGCATCATAATGTCGAGGATGATCAGATCGGGCTGCTCGTGGCGCGCCACGAAGAGGGCTTCTCTGCCGTTCTCGGCGGTGGCTACGCGGAAACCCTCTTCGGTGAGATATTCTCTAAGCAGCGTGCGCACGTTAGCTTTATCGTCTACGACGAGGATGGTTTTGGTCATGGGTTTATTATAGTGCAAGTGGGCAAGTGGCATGTGAGCAAAATACTTGTTTCCCTTGTTTCCCTTGTTTCCCTACCTGTTACTTCTCCGGCACACAGGTTAACTGCCCCTGGATGGATTGACAAGAGCCGCTCACCGTCCCCTTGGGGTTTTCGAACGAGCAAGCCGCGCCGACGGCCAAGTCAGCACACGCATCACGCGCCCTTTGGGGTGGGCCGTTGTTTCCCGGGGGCTGTCCTGTTCCCGAGGGTTGGCCATTGGGGCCGCTTTCTGCTTTCAACGTCTCGCCGGGCTGCAAGTTCAAGCCCGCCAGCCGGGGGTCATCGGCGGAGATTTTCATCACGCGGAACACATCCCTGCCGTAGTCATAGCGCCAAACCACTTCGCCCTCCGGCGTGACCTCGAAGAAAACGCCATCCGTGCCGCTGCAGATCAGTGTGTTCCCATTGGGTAATCGCTGCGCGCCGGAGATATGATCGGCGAAGAAGTCGGCAGGGTTTTCTGCGACATAAGTCCACACAGGCGCTTCGGGACCATAGGCTGATCCAGAGGTCAGGGTGTAAGAGCCATCGGGATTGAGCGGGGGCGTAATTTCATCGATGGATGAATAAGATCGCGATCTTTTTTCACCGTTGTTGAATACCAGGATATTCCCCTCGCCGGGATAGTCGGAAGGAATCCATTGGGCGTCGTGCTGAACATAAAATTGTTGATCAGCTGCGGTTCCAGCGTCGTAGGTCTGTGGATTACCCCAACGGTAGAGCAGATCGCCCGCCGCGCCGCCGGCTTCTTCGGTAGTCGTGCCATGATCGATGATCCAGATCTCGCTGAAATTATGCACGCTGAGCACGATCTGGTCCAGTTCGGCGTTGTAGTCAATCGAGTTGATGTGATTCCAGTCGGCGGCGGCCTGGCGGCTGATGAAGTTGATGTTGATCAACTCGGGATGCTCGGTTACCATGCCGTAATTGGCTTGCGCCGGGTCATGATCCTGCACCAGGTGATCCCAGATATGCCACTCCCAGACGATCTCGTTGGTGGCAGGATCAACTTCAATAACATGATCAGGCCAGAGTTCGCCACCTTTCAACAGACCGGGTTCGCGCCCGGCGGCAATGGCCTCGGCCCGTGTTTTGTATTCCCAGGCGATCATCAGGATATTGCCATCCGGCATCTGCTCGATATCATGATGCTGCTGTGCCTGATCGTCGGCGTAACGGTATTCCCAAACCACCGAACTGTCCGGGGCGATCTCCTGTACAATGCCGCCGGAACCGCCCGCGTCGAATACGTCTGTTTTCACCGTGCCGGTACGCAGCAGATTGCCGTTTTCCAGTAGATAGACCGCGTTGCCCGGGTTGTAGACGCTCGTCCAGGTGTACATGGCGGCGCCCTCGCTGTTCATCAAATAAGTATCCGTCGAGTGGTTCGGTGCGAACAGGTACAGCGCCTCACCCGAAGCGGGTTGTGCTTGACTTTCGGGCTGCGAAACGGCGGGCGGCTCATCGGCGCTGATGGCCGCAACGGTTGTCGTTGGCGAGATTTCGGTCTGTTCGGCGACTCCGGAGACGAGCGAACAGGCCAGGGTTGTGATGAGCGTTATCGTGATTAGGAGTAGTTTTTTTGTGTGCATGGTGTGTTCCTTTTGGCCCTCTCCTTTACAAATTATTATGACAATCACACCACCGTGCCCGGCGACTGGAAGTCGCAGCAACATTTGCGAATCCTGCCTGCGCAGGTTGGAATCCAGTCGCCGCAGGGCGACTTTGCAAGCGTCGCTGCGACTTCCAGTCGCCGGGGTTTGAGCTAACAATCATATGCGATTGCCCTGTCATAAAAATCTTTGCGATCCTTTGTGTCCTCGCCAAAGGTGCGCAAAGCGAGCGTTCGTGGTTTGCTTGTTGAAGGTTGCTCGTTTTGCCCTCACCCTGACCTTCGCTGCGCTCAGGTTTGTCCCTCTCCCAATTTTGGGAGAGGGGAGGCTGGAGCGTAGCGACAGGCCGGGTGAGGGCGTTTTCTTATGGCTGCCCGCGTCTTTCCAAACCCGCCCAACGCGGTTGGGCTGCCAACCGGTATGAGATTTGCTTGACACCCCTCTCCCGAAATCGGGAGAGGGGCTGGGGGTGAGGGCAAATTCCTACGGCAGCCCGATCTCGGGCACGCAGGCCAGTACCGTTAGATTTGGCACGGCAATTTGCGTGCAGCTTCCGCTGGCTGAGCCAATGGGCGTGTTGAACGAACAGGCCGCGCCGGCGCTCAGGCTTGTGCAGGCGTCGATGGCTTCCGGTGAAGGGGGAGGCTGTACGCCAGGGACTTGCCCTGGGCCTTTATCCAGGTCGGGTAGTTCACCCAGACCTGCGCCGATATTGGGGTCTGCTTCGCCGCCGGTGACGACTTCGCTCGATACGCCGCCGATCACACAGCGCACATAGTTGTAGATACGGATGGCGTCGCCCTGCGGGCCGCGGCCGGTGGGCCACTCGGAGGGGTCGCCGCTCTTGGGGTCGCTGCGCTGCGCGCCCGCTCCGTGCACATCCATCCATTGACCGTTCATGTAGCCTAAGGCTCTGCCGAAGGACACGTAAGACGCACTCCCACCGCTTTGCATGTTGGCATGGGTGGTGCTGCTCCAGTAGAAGGGATAGTCCGTCGCGCCGGCTTCATTGGTAATCGAAGTGACGTTGAAGAGCGGGTCGATGGCGGCCGAGTTGGTGGTATCGGGCGCGCGGCTGTAATCGACGATGCTTTGCAGCTCTTTGACGTTGGGCAAACGCCAATCGCTAATCCCGGCGAAGTCCAGGCTCTCGCAGTAGTTGAGCGCGCCTTCCCAGTCCAGCGCGTTGCCGCTATCCGACTGCATCCAGACCAGGCCGGTGGCGTTGTCGCCGATTGTGCCGTCCCCGTTGTTGACGAAATCGTTGATGCCGTACTCGGGGTTGTCGCGCACATAAATCACAAAGTAGGTTTTGCTCGGGCCGCCGCCTGAGCCGGTGGGATAGCCCTTGATGCGCCCATCGGCGAAGTTGACGCCGAACATGGCCTCTTGGCCTCCAAAGACCGTGCCGGTGTAGACGCTGCTGGTGGCCCATTGTGAGTCGATGATGCGCTCGCCGCTGTTGGTATCGCCATACTCGAAGGCAAAGACCTCATCAATGAACGGGATCAGCCCCGAGGTATCTGTTCCGTTCCAGCCGCTGACGTCATAGCCGCTGAACAGGATCAACGAGTACAGCTCTTTGATCGTCGGCAGCCGCCAGTCGTCATATCCAGCCAAATTGAAGCTCTCGGCTCCGGTTACGGCCTGGGCGTAGCCCATCTTGTCGCCGGGGTCTTGCTGCCACATCAGGCCGGTGACGTTGTCGCTGATCGTGCCGTCGCCGTTATCGGTGTAGCTGGGGGCGTTCCCGCTATATTGGGCGTCTTGCCCATAGAAGGGTTGGCCTTCGGTGGGACAGGGGATGCCCCCGCCGTTTTCATAACAATATACCTGACCGGTATCTACGATGGGATAAGCGGCATCTGTTGGGGGCGGGGCTTCCGCCGGGGCTGTTTCTGCGCCCGGTGCGGATTCTGCCTCCACGGGCGCTTCTTCCGCAGCCTGGACCTGCTCCGCATCAGCCTGGGCGTCTTTTGTGGCTTGAGCGTCGAGAGTAGCTTGTTGGTCAGAGATCTCTTTCTGTTGTTTTGCCTCGGCTTCAGCCTGGGCAGTTTGTGTTTCACTCTGAGCAAGTCGCGTAGCCTGAACATTGAGAGCGACCTGGGTCTTATTAGAGCTTTCGGTTGTAGGTGTTTTGCATGCCAGCCCTAGGAGCAGGACAAAAAGAATGGCAAAGAGCAAAATGCTAAAGGGGGCAAACTGCACGCGTTGGTGGTGCCTGAGTTTAGATTTCATATTTCTCTCTCCTGATACTTATTCAGATTGCTCGCTTGGATGGTTTGGGTGTGTTTCAAGCGAATTGAAAAAGGCTGCAAGCCAACGAGGTAATTAAATCGCCATGATGAGGATATGGGGTACTCCTTGTGGATTGGGTAATCAGGTGATCAGGTGATCAGGTATCAGGGATACACTGATCCCTGATACCTGATTCCTAATCCCTGATTCCTAATCCCTATCTTACCCCAAAAATGCTCAGAAGTTGTTTAGAAGTGTTTTGGGTTTGATTTATGTTTTTCTCAATTTTTCCAGGAAAGGCACAAATACACTGCGCTCTTTCCTGGAAAACTCTGAATAAGTGGAGATATTTATTGTCCAATGAGTTGCTTAATCATCTGAGTCCAAAACGCCACTTCAGGTAGCCAGTTGCGTTGATTTGCTCCTGCAATAGCTCCCATAAATCGCGGAAGGCTTTGATGATCACATGGATATCCGCTCCCGTGGCCTCGCCGCCGATACGGGGACGATGAGTTACAGGTACTTCTTCGATGCGACAGCCCAGACGGCGCGCACTGGAGAGGAATTCTGTATCAATCAGTGCTCCATCGGATTTAATAGACACGTGCGAGAGCACATCCCGGCGGAAAAGCTTGAAGCCGCAGTCGATGTCTTGGCACAGATAGCCAAACAGAATCCGTATGAGCATATTCCAGCCAAAGGCGTTGACCTTGCGCATGAAGGGGTCCTGACGGTTGGCGCGGTAGCCGCAGACGATGTCAGCGTCTGCGTCGTCAAGGCGCTCCAGCAGGCGGGTGATCTCCTCGAAGCGGAATTGATTATCACCGGGGAAGAAGGTGATCAAATCCTTGCGGGCAGCGGCGAAACCAGCCTTTAGCGCCCCGCCATAGCCACGGTTGGGATAGTGCTCCACCAGACGGAACTCTGGGATATAAGCAGCCAGCTCGCGTCCGATCTCGCCGGTGCGGTCGCGGCTGCCGTCGTTGACCAGGATGATCTCGTGGTCGAGGCCAAGTTTTTGGGCTATGCCAGCCACCTCCGCGACGGTGGTGCGCACGTTGGCTTCTTCGTTATATGCGGGGAGAACAATGGATAATGATTGCATAGTTTTGTCCTTTTCTCTTTCACCGCCAAGGCGCGAAGATCGCTAAGATAAACTGTTGTGTTTTTCTTTGCGTGCTTGGCGTTCTTTGCGGTGAATCATTACATTTTGAAAACTACCAATTTATTCAAGATAAAATTCCAGCCGAACGACGCGCCGGTTGCCAGGGCGAGGGAGATGACTTCACTAAGATTAAACGTCTCCAGGCCCAGGTACATGACACCAGCGTTGATGCCCAGGGCGGCGATGTGGGTCAGCGTGAACAGGAAGGCTGCCCGCCAGAGCCTGTCCTGAGCCGTGTCGAAGGAATTGCTCTGGGATTTGAAAGTCCAGGTGCGGTTCCAGTAGAAACTGTTAGTCATGCCGACGGCGTAGGCAATGCCTTTGGCCAGCACCGGTAGCGATCCCAACCCCAGCCAGCGCGTCAGGGCGAAGTAGACCGCGGCGTCGATGAGGGTATTGAGAACGCCGACGGTCATGAATTTCCAGATCTGGACGAGCCAAACTGGGAGATGGAATCTGTGAGTGGAAAGTGTATGTTTGAATATTGTTGTATTCATTTTTAACTAAAATCGTTTTTACTGATTGAATGAAAATCTTCTTCAATAGCATACACAAAACATATTTAGATATTGTTTAGAAGCTATTTAGATTTTGAGTAATTTCCCCAGGTGGTAATATGTGCTCAAAAAAGACAGTCCATCAAGTTTATTCGATGGACTGTCCGCTTTGTTTTAGTTTTTTCTTGGCGATTAGCTGTGTGTGCCTCACAAGCATGCCAGAATAAGCCTGCGCTGAGTAATACTCTAATACAACGTGCCGATAGAGAAAATATTATACAAATTGCAGTTTTTCAAGAACCCATTGTCGGATAAGTTCTCCGTCATCAAGACCTTGCCCTTCAGCAATCTTTTTTACTACTTCCATTTCCTGGGGTTGTAATGGAACTTCTATGGCAGATTTACGGACGAAGATTGGATCACTCATTTTTTCTAATTCATCTTTAAAATCGAGCGGGCTGTTTTTCTGCCAGAAAACTTCCATTTCCTGAACAGATTTAAATTGGGGAATTTTACTCATCATCTTTTTCGCTTTCTGAAACGGCGTTTTTCGCTAGTATTCATTTCTCTGGCCGTAATTGGATATCCATTACTATCTGGAAAGTGAATGACAATACAGAGCAGGTAGCGGTTAGCAGTTGTTTGCCCGTATACGTAATAAACCGGATTTTTCCCTTCGGATTTTGAGCGTAATACCAGTGCATCTCCGAAACATATTTCTTCGAATTCTTCGGGGGTCACATTGTGATGGGCTATGTGATCTGTCCGGTCTTTCGGCCAGATGATTTGGCGAATTTTCACAACTAAAAGTATATCATGCTTGGAATATTCAGCATGGCATTCTTGTCTGCATCAAATGTGCTTTGACCCCAATCATCAATCTTCAGGATTAGGCTCCGCAGTCATAGAGCACCTCTTCGTTTTGGCCGCCGCGCGGACTGGAGACTTCGGAAGTCTGGATGTCTACAACAGTGCAGCTACTCACCACCCATTGGGCGATCTCTTGCTTACCCTGCGGGATGCCAAGGATGTAACGCAATTCGCCGTTCTCGATCATTTCAGTCAGGTCGTCCAGGCCCACCACATCATCTCTGCCACCGAAGCCGCCGAAGGTCAATACTTTGCGCCCGGTTTCAAGGATGTAAGGAGCCGCGCCGCGGGCGTTGAGCGTGGCCAGTAAATAATCGTCAGGGTCGGTGTTGACCAGCAGGTAATCCAGGATGACCTGTCCGTTGGTGCTGAGCGTGGTCTGGTTGGGGGTCATGAAGGTAGCCCGGGTTTGATCGGAGGCCTCGATGCCCGCGGTTGGCAAAGCCACGTTGGGGTTGGTGTTGAGGGTGGTCAAAGCCGACCAGGTGAAGGGGGCCACCAGCATGGCGGTCAGCACCAGGGCTAGGCCTACTCTGTGAACAGGCAGCAGTTTGCTCAGGGCCAGGATGCCAATTCCGGCCAACCAGAGCAGCAGGGAGATCACCGTTACCCAGCCAGCATAATTGGGGTAATTGCGGAAGATGTAAATCTCGAAGATAATCGTCAACCCGCTGATGAAGGCTGCTACTGTCCAACCGACCCAGTGGTTCTGTTTCCAGTGTTTGGCTATCGCCCAGAGTGTGATGCCAACTAGGGCCGCCAGTGGGGGCCCTATCATGATCAGGTAGTAGCGATGGAACAGGCCGGTAGTGAAGCTGAAATACGCAATGGAAGGCAGCAGCCAACCCGCCCACAGCAGCAGACTTCGGATTTTATTATCTTTCCAAATTTGGTTCGTAGTAGCGACTTTAGTCGCACTCGGACGGCTGAAGCCGTCACTACGAACGTCACTACGAACAGCTGCAACCAGCGTCACCGGGAAGCCCAGCAAAACCAGCGGCAGCAGCCAGCTGGCCTCAGTGACCAGCGGCTCTTCGAACAGGCGCAGCACGCCAGCGGTACCCGTCTCGCCAGAGGGGCCACCGCCTCCAGGGCCGCCTGGACCGCCATCGGGTACTTGACCGTCAGGGCCATTGGGAGTTTGTCCAGGCGTAGCTGCATTGGCTGGCGGCACCCTGTCTTCCGGCACGCAGACAAGTTCCCCTTGCGAGAAGGTGAGACAAGTTCCTGCGATATCTCGGTTGGGCAGGTTGACAGTGCAAGCCTCGCTTTCAGTCAGACTGCTGCAGGCTTCGATAGCTTCTTGGGGCGGCTGGCGGTCGTTGGCTGGATTCGCTCCGGGAGCAGGATTTTGCCCAGGGGGCACGAACCCACCCGGAGATTGGTTTGCCTGTCCTGTCCCCGAAGGGGAGATCGAAGGGCCGTCGGCTCCAGCCTGGGGACCATCATTCCCCCCAGGACCGCGCCCGCCTCCGGCGAGTCCCAAACGACTCAGCCCATTGTGACCGATGATCAACTCCATCACGGTATTGTTATCACTGCTGCCAATGTAGGGGCGCTGGTCGGCGGCGGTCAGATCGACGGCCACGACCCAGGCGAAAGAGACCACCAGCAAAACAATGGTCGCTGCCCCAAGTTGCAGGATGCGCTTCCACCAGGGGGTGCGGGCGCCGAAGAAGTAGATGGCGTAGAAAGCCGGCAGGGGCATGAAGGCTTGCAGCATTTTGATATTGAAGCCCAGCCCGACCAGGATGACGCCCATCAGCAGGTGGCGGGTTTTGCCCGTCTCGGTGGCTTTGATGAATGCCCAGGCCGCCAGCAGCAGTACAAAGACCAGCAGGCCGTCGATGGTGTTGTTGCGCTCGGTAGCGATGGTCACGGGCATCAGGGCCAAGACCAATGCGGCGGTCAACCCGGCCCAGATGCCGAAGTATTTGCGCACTAAATGATAGAGCACGGGGATGGAGAGCGTCCCGGCCAGGGCTTGCGGCAGGGCTAATGCGAAGCCGTTAACTCCAAAAATATAGGCCGAAATCGTCTGTACCCAGAAGCCCAGTGGGGGTTTATCCACGGTCACCGAGCCGCCCGGCTCAAAGGAAGCGTAGAAGAAATTATGCCACGATGTCAGCATCGATTTGACCGTGGCGGCGTAGTAGGTGTTGCCAATGGTGTATGTGCCCAGTTGATAGAAACGCAAAAAAGCGCCTAACGCGATGATAGCGAGTAGGCCAACCATACCGATGATTTTTTCTCGGCTGATGTTGAGCGTTTGCGTTCGGGGTGGGTTCGTGGGTATGGTTTGAGTTCCTGTGGTCATGGTGTGCTCCTTGTGGCTAGGTATTGGGTATCAGGTAATTAGGTTATGGGGCTATCCAAATTTCCGAATACCTAATCACCTAATTACCTGATACCTAGTTACCAGTTTACCGAAGAGTTGTTCAGAAGTTGTTTAGAAACTGTTTCGATGTTGTAAGGAATGGAAATAGGGCCTAAGAAAGCGATGCGTTTCTGAATTGGAGCACTGATGTTACGCACCGTCCCGCAGATTTTTTCTAAAACCAGGCTGTAATCACGGCAACCTGCGGGACGTTCTGCGTAAGGTGAGTTAGTAAAAAAAAGAGTGTGGCAGCTTTTTTGCTGCCACACTCTTTTTTTACTTTTAGTGATTTGTCCCCCCGTCTTACAGCCAGCCGGCAATATCTTCCCACAGTTCGGGCATCTCCAAAAGCTGCGCAAATTGGGTGACCCAATCCTGTATGCGTTCCCGGTTGAGGTCGGGGTGGCTTTGGATAACCCCCTGAATATCCAGTAAATCCTTGGGGCGGTGAGCGACGGCTTTCAAGATGATCAAATCTTCGGGGGTTGGCAGGCGGATTTTCAGGCCTTCGAGTTGAACCACAATGCTACGGGCGATCATTTCTTGTTCGAATGGCAGCGTGCCTAAAGAGATGTCAATGCCGATGCCGCTTTCATCATGACGCAGCAGAACAACCCGGCGTTGGCGGGCAAATGTTTGTGGGTCTGATATCCGCTCAATTAGCCCTTCTGCCCTCGCTGCATCCAATAACTCAGGAAGTTCCTCAATAGATAGGAGAACCAGGGCATCTACATCAGCGGTGAGGCGGGGTGTTCCAAGCAGACTCGCGGCAATTCCTCCAATGATGATCCCCTTACCCTCATAGCGATTCAGCAGACGCTGAAGAGCCGCCAGCGGAGCCAACAACGGCTTTAGAGACGGATTATCCTTGGTCATCACGCTCAATCTGGCTCAAACTTGCCCAGCGCTGCCACACGACTTCTTCCTGGTTGGCTACCGGCTTTAAGAATAGCCCCAGCGCGTGCGCCAACCCAAAGATTGCATTCAACTGCCGCCAACGATCTTGGAAACTGGCAGCCTGCGCTTCCATTCGTTCAATCAGTTCAACTTCACGCCACCGCTCGATATAAGCCCTGGCATCTGATGCGTCCATACCCAAATTATAGCACGCCGCACTGATGACTGATTACTTTTACAATCTCAACTTGGAAGAGATTTTCCGAAATTAGGGGAACGGGCGGGGCGAATGCCCCGCCCGTTCCCCTAATTTCGGAGTTTTTCTGTTTACTGACCACTGCGGATCAGTTCAGCAGGCTGGAAAAGAGTCGTATCACGGCCGTGATGACGAGAATATAAAAAGACAATGTGGCGATGATGCTGCACCCCGCCGCGGCGACCAGAATCGCCAGCGATCCGCGGTCGCTTTGTACAGCGCGTTCTATCGGCATAGCGACGGTGATTGCTTGTGGGTCTGGCGCTTCCACAATCGCCATGAGCAGGGTGAACAGATCATCGAGCCAGGTTCCCACATTTTGTCGGTTGATCTGCTCCATGCCCACGCGGCGGATGGTCAACTTCAGCGCATCGGGCTGGATCAGTATCTGGCGCAGTTCATAAGCCCCTGTGACGCGCATCAACTGACGGATGGCCACCCGCGCCGGGCCGTCTGCCAGGATTTTGTTCATCCAGTTGGCATCCAACGCGTAGATGCTCAGGTTGTGGAATACTGGATCATTGAGCGCTACGGTTTCGTAATCTCCCAGGCTGGCCGAGATGCGGCCAATTTCACTCTTGAATACGACCGCAGCGCGCGTGTGCAGCGGCGCAGCGATATGGATTTCTAGCGTCGGCCCGCGGTGAAAATAAATATCCACCTGCCGCCCGTTGATATCGCCGTGATACTGGCGTCCGTTTTGCAGGTAGGGGTCCCCCGTTAATCTCCAGGGTTCAAAGACGGCATCAAGCTGCGCCGCTCGCTTGCGGATGCTGCTGACCCCCAAGGTGACTATCCCAACAACTCCGGCCACGATTATGAAGATCAGGATGCCCATGAAAATGGCGAAATTGGTATCCCGGTCGCCGCCCCACAGCGCCGCAATCAGCGCCGGGATCAGGAAGAGTCCAAAAGCAGCGCCCATAACAATAATCTGAAAGGCAAGGTTGCGGGCGCAGCCTTCTACCCAGGTTTTTAGAAATCTATTCTCCATTTACTGTGATTGCCAGCAGGACACTGGATAGTGAAATTACGATGAGGAAACCAGGAATCCATGAATATTTTTCTGTGTTTATGTTCATCAACAGAAGCCTGAACAATACTGTCATTGCGAGTAAATCCACAGCGCTATCGGCGCTGCTCAAACAGAAAGAAACTCGAATTCTGTGTCACTGCGAGCGTTCGCTTTGCGTGCCGTTGGCATTACGAAGCAGTCTCCCCCTTTGAACAGGAGATTGCTTCGGGCGGTGGAGCAACTCTCGCAATGACAGGGCATTTTGTTTCTAAGCAGGAGCGCTTTCTGCGACGAAGCAATCCCCAATTCGGCGGGGAGATTGCTTCATTCCGCAGGCTCCATTCGCAATGACATCTGTTCAAGGTATTCTTGACGAATACAATAGTTTCCTGTGTTCCTGGTTTCCTTATCATTACCTTTTACCTCTGGAAATAGGTAGTTAGTAAGGGGGTAAAATCCGCGTCCGTGTGCCCGGCCAATATCCTGAAGAAATCATTTCCTGTTGCTATTTGGTTAGCGTAGGTGGAAGCATAATCCTTCAAGAAGGCGAAGAAGGCTTCATCACCAATCAGATTCCGAAGATCGTTTATGAATATAGCGCCTTGCAGATAGACCGCGTCTCTGTACTCACGGTATCCTGAGGCATTGTAAATGGTGCTGTTCACCCACCCGGCAGGATGGTATGGATTCACACGACGATCCCACCAAAAATCGTCTAATCTCTTAGGGTAATAGTATTCGTAAAACAAGTACTCGCTGTATGTGGCCAGGGCTTCATCCAGCCAGGGTTCCAGGGCCTGATCGTTAGCGACCAATCCATACCACCATTGATGGGAGGTTTCATGGGCAGCAATGGCAATCAGGAAACTCCCGGCGGTGCCATCATAAGATGCGAAGAATCCACGATTGAGAAAATACAATCCTTGGTACTCCATGCCGTGGTCAAAATCGGCTTCTACCATGGTCAGCATGGGATGCGGGTAAGGGCCGTAAAGTTCTGAATAGAGCTGGAAAGCATTCACGGTGGCGTAAAATGCCTGTTCTCCAGCAACGGCATCTGGCAAGAATACATATCCCATAATCGTCGTACCATTTAACTGTTCTTCGAATACCGTATAGGATGGGCTAACCGACCAGACAAAATTACGTCCCTGTTTCAGGTAGTATTTATGAGTTTCCCCATCTCCAGTATCGGGGGCGCTGGCAGCGATGGTCACTGCTTGGGGTAGATTCTTGAGCGTAATGGTGACATCGAAGTTAGCAACGGGATAAACTAGAAATTCACCATACGCCCACGGATCCCGCATCATCCAACCCTGATCCTTACGATAAGGCGGCACGAAGGGATACCAATCTACTAAGTTAATTTGACGGGTGGTATATCCAAAGGGGGTTGGTCCAGCCTCGGCTGAAGAGTTATTGGGAGGCAGCCTAAGCTCATAATACAGGATGATATTTTTTGTCATTCCGGGGTTGAGCGGCTCTTGCATTGGGATATATAGTTGAGAGCCTCTCAGGTTGTGATCTGCAATCTCTTGCCCATCATCCCAGGCGATGTAGGTCAAATTGAATACACCCTGGTATAAATTCGTGGGGACTACAAGCATGATCTCGTTGAGAGGTGTCGAGGAATTGTTTGGGATACTGATAAATTGCCTTACTGAGAGCAATAGATTGACATAATCTAACTCTGCGGAGATCATATACTGGATTTCTGGGGTGGGAGACGTGGTTGGGGTGGGGCTAACCGTTGGGGTTTCAGTTGCCGTTGCCGTGGGTGTGATCGAGGCTGAAGCCTCGACCTCGGCCTCGGGCGTGGCGCTGGGAACCGGCATTTGTGTCGGGATCGCAGGCGTGTGGGATGGTTCTACTTGCGGTGAACTACAAGCTGTCAACGCAGATAGAATGATGATAAGTACGATGGTGAAGTGTAGATTTTTCATGGGCGAGATAATATCATAAATTTTGGCGGTTTTTTTACCAATACAGTATAATCGGGCAGAACAAATTGGGTTCGTAGTCAGGCACGAGAGTGCCGTTTTGCCACATCCACAACGGCACTCTCGTGCCTGACTACGAACCAGAGAAAACATAAGGACGCAGATAAGTAATGAAAATAACTTGGCATGGACATTCTTGTTTTAGACTCGCTGCTCGTGGCCTGGCGACAGTCGTCACTGATCCCTATGACGAAAAAGTTGTCGGTTACGGGCCTTTGAACCTGCGCGGCCATATCGTCTCGATCAGCCAGGACGCGCCCGCCTATAACAATGAGGCGGCAGTGAAATCCAATCAGCGTGTAGTGCGCGGGCCAGGCGAGTATGAGATCGGCAATGTCTTTATCACAGCAGTGCGCACAAACGGCGGCAACAAACGTCCAAAGGGTGAACTGCCCAACACACTATATGTATTTGATTATGAAGGTGTGGCCGTTGCCCATCTTGGAAATTTGAACCGGGTTCCCAGCCAGTCCCAGGTTGAGGCATTGGGCACAGTGAATGTCGCCCTGGTTCCCGTGGGAGGTGGTGAAGGCCTGAACGCCGCCAAAGCCGCCGAGGTGATCAGCTTGTTGGAGCCGGGAATTGTGATCCCCATGCACTACAGTACGCCCGAATGCAAAATCGAACTCGACCCGCTCAGTAAATTCCTCAAAGAGATGGGCCTGGGAACGATCAACCCGGTGGAAGAACTAACGGTTACACCATCATCAGTCCCCACAGAAACTCAAGTTGTGGTGTTGGATTACCAGGCGTAGCCTCGGGAGAGAGATTATGGCCGTAAAGCTGTTGATGACATGGAATATCCTGCCCGGGCGCGAACAAGAGTATTTCGAATTTGTGGTGCGCGAGTTCATCCCAGAAATTCAAGAACTGGGATTAGAAACCACCGAGGCCTGGGTTACGGTTTACGGTGACCAGCCTCAAATCCTGGCCGCGGCGAAAACAGAAGACCCCAACGAGTTGCGCCGGATTATCCTCTCTCAGGAGTGGGATGGTCTGACATCACGTTTACTGGATTACGTCAAAGATTTAGAATTCAAAGCTGTCACGGAGCGGCCTGGATTCCAAATGTAGGTGGCGTAGAAAAAATAGTATGCCAGGCGGTGTATCCGCCTGGCATACTATTTTTTTATGAATGACATTTATGGTTCCATTTATTGAGCAATTATTGAACTGGTATGCTGAGAACGCCCGTGACCTGCCCTGGCGCGGACTTGCTGACCCTTATGCTATCTGGGTCTCGGAGATCATGCTTCAGCAAACCCGCGTTGAAACCGTGATCCCGTACTTTGAACGTTGGATGGAGCGTTTTCCTGATATTCGAGTTCTGGCAGAAGCATCACAACAAGATGTGCTCAACCTTTGGGAAGGGTTAGGCTACTACAGCCGGGTGCGCAATCTACATCGGGCTGCTCAAATTGTTGTAGATCAACATCATGGTGAACTCCCCGCTGATGTACAATCGTTGAAAAGCTTACCGGGTATTGGCTCTTACACGGCTGCTGCAATCGCTTCGATTGTTTTTGGATTGAACGAGGCTGCCCTGGATGGCAATATCCGCCGGGTGCTGGCGTGTCTCTTTGATGTCAGCGAACCGCTGGGGTCAAGTGAAGGGGAGCGGCGTCTCTGGGATCTGGCGCGCGAGCACCTTCCGCCAGGTCAAGCCGAGGAGTACAACCAGGCCCTGATGGAATTGGGTGCCACAATATGTACGCCGCGCGCTCCAAAGTGTGATCTATGCCCGGTGTCGGAGATTTGCAAGGCCCGCCAGCTTGGGGTGCAAGCGCAGCGCCCAGTCCGGAAGAAGAAAGCCGGTATTCCGCACCACACCGTTACCGCCGCAGTGATCCACCGCAATGGACACGTGCTCATCGCACAACGACCAGAGGGCGGCTTGCTCGGAGGCATGTGGGAGTTTCCAGGCGGCAAAACGGAGCCAGGCGAAACCCTAAAAGCCTGCCTGAAGCGCGAAATCTGTGAGGAGTTAGGCGTTGATATCGAAGTAGGAGAACCTCTCGGAATTTTCCAACACGCGTATACTCATTTCCGCATCACACTCCACGCTTTCCGCTCCACGCTTCTCGCCGGAGAACCCCAACTTTTAGATCACACCGATATATATTGGGCGCGCCCCTCAGAACTCAGCGATTACCCCATGGGCAAGATTGATCGCCAGATAGCCGATTTACTAACTGTTCAGATATGAACTAGAGGAGGCCGAAAAAAGGGCGTGCATGGGCGCAAAGCGGCTGCGCTCGCCCCCACGCACACCCTTTTTTCGGAAATTTTACTGCGAAGGCTTTAGCCTGAGCAGTTAGGATATGATATGTTAATCGTAGACGCTCATCAAGACCTGGCCTGGAATGTGCTCACTTTCGACCGTGATTACACGCTCTCCGCGGCCGAAACGCGCCGCCGAGAACGCGGGGGCGATGCCCCAATCCACAATGGTGATACCCTGCTGGGCTGGCCGGATTATCAACGCGGCCGCGTGGCGGTCGTCTTCTCGACCCTTTTTGCCGCGCCCGCCCGGCGTAAACTGGGTCCCTGGGATGTCCAATACTATCTCGATCACTCTGAAGCTGGGACTCTCTACCAGGCTCAAATCGATGTCTACCACCGCCTGGTAGAAGAGCATCCAGATAAGTTTCGATTGCTGCGTACCCAAAAAGAACTGCAGGATCACCTGGCCGAGTGGGAGGGCGAAACAGCTTCTCCTCCAGTCGGCCTTGTCATCCTGATGGAAGGCGCTGAGGCGGTCGGTTCCCCTTCGGAGTTAGTCGAATGGCGGGAACGCGGTGTGCGTATTATTGGCCCAGCCTGGGCGGGAACCCGCTTTTGTGGCGGCACTGGTGAGCCTGGCCCGCTGACCAAAGAAGGCTACGCTTTGTTAGATGGCATGGCAGATGTGGGCTTCAGCCTGGACATCAGCCACATGGATGAGAAGGCTGTGCTGCAGGCATTGGATGTGTACCCTGGCCCGATTATTGCATCACATGCCAATGCAGCCGCTTTGCTGGAAGGTCTAGATAGCAACCGCTTTCTATCTGATCGAGTCATTCAGGGCCTCATCGAATGCCAGGCTGTGATCGGGATTGTGCCCTTCAACAGCTTCTTGTTGCCCGGATGGCAAGAGCGCGATGGACGTCACTTGGTGACTCTTGATTACGTGGTCGCGCAAATCGATTATATCTGCCAAAAGGCCGGGGATGCCCGTCATGTGGGCCTGGGCAGCGATTTCGACGGCGGCTTTGGCCTCCAGCGAACTCCCGCGGAAATCGACACCGTTGCCGATTTAGGCAAACTTGCTCCCCTGTTACTAAAAAAGGGTTATACTGAAGAGGATGTATCTGCCGTTCTCGGGCATAACTGGATTACCTATCTCGAAAACAGTTTGCCGAGCAACAACTCAGGTTAAAGCCTACGTGGAGAGAGATTCCGAAAAAATGGGAGTGCGTGGGGATCACCCTCCCACGCACTCCCATTTTTTCGGCTCTTCTTCTGTTTGTTTGAGTGGTTGCCTACCGAAAGGATAATCAAATTGGATGAGAAAAGACCTCCAAATGGGCCTCGACGGGTTCGGGTTGGCTTGGGGATTGTGATCTTTGGCCTCCTGCTTTTTTTATTGGGACTTGAACCTGGTCTGTTCCGCTTAGATCGCAGCCCTGTGGTGGGTTTTGTGCAGATCGCTGTCTTTCTGGTTGGTTTGGCAGTTATTTGTGTGGGGGGGTATATAAGTTTTTCATTGCAATGGGTTGGGGGTGAACGATCTCTCGCCGCTGATATTGGCCTGCGCCTGGTCAGCACCGGTTATGTGATTGCCTTTATCTCGGGCATGGCAGATATCTTAGGGTTCGGCACCCAGCCTTTCCCCAGGATCCCCTATTTTGGCCCCCTACAAGCCGCCGGAGTCATTCTTGGGGAAGTAGTCATCGCGATTGGTTTCCTGTTGGTGACTCTGCCAAAGAAAGCCAGTTAGATAAGATTAGCCAAAAAATAGGGTGTGCGTAGGGACGCTGCCCCCCCCCACCCTATTTTTTGTTGGAAAATTCGAGGGGATTACCCCAGCGCTGCGAGCATTTCCTGATTGGTATCGAATTTAAAATCTTCCAGGCCTTGGGCTTCTGCTTGTGCTCCTTCGATCTCGATCAGTCGTGTAATACCGGACTTATCGACAACAGGGTGAGGCAGTCCGGCCATCATCTCAGCCACAGCTTGGAGATAGCTTTTGGCATCTTCGGGAGCAGGCAAAGTATCAAGATATTGCAGCACAGCCTCAGCGCCAATTTCGCCATCTTTGCGGGCATATCCAACCAGGCCGCTGCTGGCTTCGCGCGACCACCCTGCTACGAAAACGCCATCGATAGGTTTTTCCGTCTTTGGATCGAATACCTCATAGGAGAGATCGTTGACCGGGTAGCGCGGCGATGGATGCTTGACGAAAGCATTCCACTGGATCGGCAATCCAAATGATTCATCGACCTTGTCGCCGATGCAGAACACCACCGTATCGACATCCAGCACGCGGGTGCTGCCCAATCGTTGGGCTTTGGTGTCGCCGTTCCTCGGCAGCAGCTCAGTATCATCGATTTCTAGCCCCATAAGGTTACCATTCTCATCGCCTAACATCTGTTTGGGAGAGGAGAGAAACTCGAAGCGAAAACGAGTTTCAGAAACCGGTTCTTTGGCTTTGGGCAGCGCTGACAGAATGAACTCTTTAGCGTCCTGAGGACTTTGATCCACAGCGCTCATGCGGTCGGCGACGCGCTCGATCTCAGCATCCAGGGCTTCCAGGTCGAGGTTGTGGGCTACGTTTTCCAGCTCTTTTCTGTCGAATTTGACCTCGGCTGGGCCTCGCCGTGCTACCGCGATGACTTCATCGACCCTTTTATCACGAATCATCCAATGGGCGATATCGATCATCACGTTGCCCACGCCGATCAAAGCGACGCGTTTTCCGATGGCGAATTCGCGCTGGCTGAAGGGGGGCAGCTTGTTATAGTGATAAACCAGATCTTTGGCATGGAAGACCCCCTTGAGATCTTCCCCGGGCAGCCCAAGCCATTTAGTCCCCTGGGCGCCAACTGTCACGACGATGGCCTGAAACCCAAGCTGGCGTACATCATCGAGGCATAGATCGCCTTCATCACCCACTCTGACATTGCCATAATAAGTGATATTTTCCTCGGCGAGTATCTTCTGAAATTGTTTGCGCAAACCGGCCTTCATGCGATATTTGGTGTGATAGATGCCGTACTCAGCCAGGCCGCCTGGTTTGATATCGCGGTTGAAAATGACCACCTTGGCCCCCGCCTGGGCCAGTTTTTTTGCCGTGTATAATCCAGCCGGGCCAGCGCCGATAACGGCCACGAAATAATTCTCTTTTTCCATACTGTTCGTTCCTCCAGTTCCGTTAAGTGTATTATACATCCCCACCCTTCGTCGGGGCTTCATTGGAAAGTCTTACTTTTTTGCAGAGCAGCTTTCCACTGAGCACTGATCGCTGGGTACTGGGTACTGTAATTCAAACTGTTTACTGCTCACTGGCATTATGCTATATTCTAAACATCATCATCAAATGATAAGGCGCTGTCAGGAGAGATGCCAATGACTGACCAGAATTACTGCCCAACTAAATCCAGGGTTACAGCTACGCTGTTGGCTAAAGCCATCTACCGTCGTTTCATCTGGCAAGGCAAGATCATACCGGCTTTCTGGACGGTGATGAGCACGCTCTCCTTTGTGGTAAATATCATCCTGATTGTTGTGTTGATCTCATTTGGGCAGCAGCTTTTTGCTTTGAAAAATGCCGTCTCCAAACAACTGGTCGAGGGACTGCATGAGAATTTCAAACTCATGAACGAGGCAGTGATCAATGAGACCATCATTGTTAATGATACAATTCCAGTCCAGTTTAAGTTACCGGTATCCACCAATACGCGGGTTATACTGACCGAACCCACTCACATAAATGGGGCTCATGTGACGATAACGACCGGGGTGCTAAGAATAAACGCCCCAGCCGATATTGTTTTACCCGCCGGGACAAGTTTGCCAATCGCCTTGAATATCTCTGTCCCGGTTGATGAAACAGTGCCGGTACATCTTGAGGTGCCAATCCATATCCCTCTCAGCAATACTGGTTTGGGTGCTCCTTTTGATGGTTTGATTAATGTGGTCTCGCCATATGACAGTTTGCTAATGAGCATGGATGATTCTTGGGAGAACACAGAAATTTGTCAAGGCCCGCTGAAAATCCTTTGTGAGTGGTTCTTGTTCTCTGAGTGAAAACTGTCTCCTAAGCTGATTGTAGTGAAATGGGTGTGTTTCAAATGAGTTGAGAAAGGTGTCAGTATTACGTATTCCGTAATGTTTTTAAATACGCAATACGCTATACGAAATATGCAGCGAGGCATTCATCCGAAATGAAACACACCCTAATGAATTCTATCTAATGAGATATTCTTTTTTATGAACCTTCCGGTTACTAAATTTCAACTCTCCAACGGCATGAAAGTGATGCTCAAGGAGATTCACACCGCGCCGATCATCAGCAGTTGGGTTTGGTATCGGGTCGGGTCGCGCGACGAAATCCCTGGGAAAACGGGCATTTCCCATTGGGTGGAGCATATGCAGTTCAAAGGCACACCCCAGTTTCCTGCTGGCGTTCTCGACAAGGCAATCTCCAGGGAAGGCGGCATCTGGAATGCCTTCACTTACCTGGATTGGACGACCTATTTCGAGACTATGCCCGCCGACAAGATCGACCTGGCCTTGCGCCTGGAAGCGGAGCGTATGGTCAACAGCATCTTCGACGCCGAGGAAGTGGAATCCGAACGCACGGTGATCATCTCCGAACGGCAGGGCAGCGAGAACCAGCCCATGTTCCAGCTTGGCGAGGTGATGCGGGCGACGGCCTTCCGGGTGCACCCCTACCATCATGAGATCCTCGGCGATATGGCCGACCTTCAAACCATCCAACGCGATGATTTGTATAACCACTATCGCAGTTACTACCGTCCTAACAACGCCGTGATGGTCATCGCTGGAGATTTCGAGGCTCAAGAGATGCGGGAGCGCATCGAGGAATTGTATGGGCCTTTGCAGGCTGGGGATGAACCCATACGCCAGGTACGTCCCGAACCCCCGCAGCGCGGCGAACACCGCCTGACGGTGGAGGGTTCTGACGATACGACCTATGTTAGCGCCTACTATCACTCCCCAGTAGCCTCTGACCCTGACTTTTTCCCCTTTATTGTCCTGGATAGCTTGCTGACTGGCCCCACAGGCTTGAATATGTTCGGGGGCGGGATATCCAATAAAACCTCGCAGTTATATCTCAAGCTGGTGGAAGGTGACCTGGCCGTGGGCGTGCAAGGCGGCTTGCCTGTGACCATTGATCCCTATGTCTACAGCATCACTGCGACAGTGCATCCTGATCGTAAGGCCGAGGAAGTCATCACCGCCTTGGATGAAGAAATCCAGCGTGTGCAGGAGACCCCGCCGACGGGTGAAGCCGTTGAGCGGGCAGTCAAGCAGGCGCGGGCGCTGTTCGCCTATGGCAGCGAGAGCATCACCAACCAGGCCTTCTGGATGGGCTTCACAGAGATGTTCGATTCTTACGATTGGTTTACCAGCTATTTGGATCGGCTGGCGGCTGTCACCACCGATGATGTCCAGCGCATCGCGCAGACGTATTTGGTACCTCGCAATCGGGTTTTGGGGACATATTTGCCGACAGGGAATAACGGGGAGGTGGCGAAATGAAACGCGCAAAGAGATTAGATATTGGATATTCGATATTCAATACCCAATACCCAATACCCAATACCCAATCATCACTACCTGGCCCGGACGACATCACCCGCGTTGATCTCCCTAACGGCATCACCGTGCTGGCTCGATCCAATTTCAACAGTCCCTCGATCACAGTGAGCGGTTATGTCACTGTGGGAGGGTTGTTCGATTCTGATGAGAAGTTGGGCTTAGCGGATTTCGTCTCTGCGGCGCTGATGCGCGGCACCGAGAAACGAGACTTCCAGGGGATTTACCAGGCCTTAGAGTCTGTGGGAGCCAGCCTGGGTTTCAATGGTGCTACCCATACAACCGGCTTTGGGAGCAAATCGTTGGCCGAGGATTTGCCCTTGCTGCTGGAATTACTCTCTGAAGGATTGCGCCAGCCGGTCTTTCCTGAGACTCAGATCGAGCGCCTGCGGGCCCAGCTGCTGACCGGGCTGACGCTGCGCGCTCAGGATACGCGCGATATGGCCGATTTGACCTTTGATCAGATTGTCTACAAAGATCACCCTTACAGCCGCCCGGAGGATGGCTACCCCGAGATGATCCAGGCCATCACTCGCCAGGACCTGGTTGATTTCCACCAGAAGCACTATGGGCCGCGCGGTATGGTGGTTGCCGTGGTCGGTGCGGTGGCCCCGGAAGATGCCGTCGAAAAGGTGCGCTCAGCCCTGGGAGATTGGACAAACCCCAATCAACCGCACCCGCCTCAACTCCCGTCCGTCACCCCGCTCGAGGAACTGGTAACTCAACGGGTGGATATCCCAGGCAAGACTCAAGCGGACATCATCTTGGGTGTGGCGGGTCCTTCACGCAGTGCGGAAGAATTTTTCGATGCCGCCTTGGGGAACAGCATTTTCGGACAATTTGGTATGATGGGGCGCATCGGTGAAGCTGTGCGAGAGAAAGCTGGGCTGGCTTATTATGCGTTCAGCCGGATGAGTGCGGGTATGGGGCCGGGACCCTGGTCGGTGAGCGCGGGCGTCAACCCGGAGAATGTCGAGAAGGCTATCGAGTTGATCCGGGCTGAGATCAAGCGCTTTGTGACTGAGCCGGTGGATGAGGATGAGTTGAACGACAGCAAGGCCAATTTCATCGGGCGGCTGCCTCTGGCGTTGGAGTCCAATGGCGGGGTGTCCGGTGCGCTGCTCAATTTGGAGCGCTATGACCTGGGATTAGATTACTACCTGCGTTACGCAGAGCGGGTCGAGGCGGTGACTCCTGAGGGGGTGCTGGCCGCGGCCAGTAAATACCTGCATCCTGATAAGCTGGCGGTGGCAGTCGCTGGGCCGTAAAAATGTTGCACGTTGGCAAGTTGAACGTTAAACGTTGAATCTTCAACCTTCAACTTGTAACCGTTTTCGGAGGAGCGTATGGAAAATATCTTTCTTTCGTTTTCTTTTCGGGATTCTGACCGGGAGTTGGTTTCCCAGCTGGAAAAACTGCTCGTCAGTCACAATATCAATGTGGTGACGGGCAGAAGGCTGGGCGGGGGGCAGCTTACGGATGAAATCAGGAGCAAGATCAACCAATCTGGCGCGCTGATTGCTTTGCTCACCAGGCGGGAGTTATTGGCGTCGGGGGACTGGACGACCCACGATTGGGTGCGTGATGAGCTCAATTTCGCCCGCGGGGCCAATAAAAAGGCTATTGCTTTGATCGAAACTGATGTGCAAACCGGCGGGGCTTTTGGGAATCACGAGCATATCCCTTTTGACCGGGCGAACCCCATGAGCGCCTTTTTAGCACTCTCTGAAACAGTGGGGATTTGGAAAGCGCAGTCAGGGCGGATCATCAAAGTCAATATCATGCCGGAGACCTTGGCCCAGCATCCCGGCCATGCCAATGGACAGATCCAATGCCAGTATCGCTACATGAAAGCATCGCTTGGTGAGTTGACCGAATGGATGACAACCACAACGCTCCCCGAAGGGCGCGGCGCAGTGGTTTATCTGAGGGGGGTACAGGACGATTATCTGATTCAGTTGCAGATCCATGACGGCCAGACGCAATGGATTTCCCCCGTCAGTCCCCAGTTGGTTGTGATTGAATTAAACCCCGTAGCAGGAGGCGCGCTATGAACTTAATAATTAGACAAGAAGTGACGCCGAGTAGTGAAGGTTGGTGGGATTGGGCGGTATGGTTGGAGGGTCCTGAGGATGACCTGGAAGAGGTAGCCTACGTCGAGTATGTGTTGCACCCCACCTTTCCGAACCCGGTGCAGAAAGTGACCGACCGGGACTCAGGTTTCAGGTTGGGCGCGCGGGGTTGGGGTGAGTTTAACATCAAGGTGCGCGTGCACTTCGCAGATGATGACGATGACGACGATGTCCTGGTGATGGATCATTGGTTAGAGCTTGATGAGATCGCGCCCACGCGCAGCGGCGATCTTGAGCTGTTGCGTTCGCCGTCGAAACCGGACCAACCCCCTCGTCTATACCTTTCGAGCGCCGTGGCGGATATCGAGTTCGCTTATGCGCTCAAAGAGGCATTGGAAGATGGTGGCGTAGAGGTGTTGTTGAAGCAGGATATGAGCGGACAAAGCTTGAGCGTGTTGCTGCAAACCCAGCGGCGCAGTTTGCAGGCCGGGTTGTTAATGGTTTCTGATATGGGCAACCCCTGGATGGTGCGCGATTATTTGGTTTTAGCTGAGAATAAGATTTCATCCATGGTGGTGCAGATCGGCGCGCCTCATGACCTTCCTAAAGAGGTGCGTGATCTGCCGCGTATCCACATCAAGGATATCTCCGAGACGGAGATGGTTGCCCCCAGCATCGCCCGCCGCGTGCTTGAGCAATTGTAGATTTTAGCCACAGAGATCACAGAGAAAAATTAAAAACTCTGAGTTCTCTGTGAACTCTGTGGCATAAACAAAAGGGTAGGATAAGAAGCTAAAAAACGTTGACTAGTTGCACGTTAGAATGTAAACGTTCAACTTTCAACGTGCAAACTTGTAACCGACATGAAACTTACAACCGGTGTTGACCTGATCGAAATCGAGCGCATCAAAGATTCCATCGCCCGCAATGGGGAGCGTTTCTTGCAGCGCGTCTACACAGCGGATGAGTTGGCGTTGTGTGGTGAGGATAGTGCCTCTCTAGCTGTGCGCTTCGCTGCTAAAGAAGCCGTCGCCAAGGCCCTGGGCTGCGGTATCGGCGAAGTGCGCTGGCAAGAGATCGAAATCCTGCGCGACGAAGCGCGTGCTCCAATTTTGCATCTCCATGGGGCTGCCCAAGATTTGGCTGAGCAGCTTGGCCTGAGTACCTGGTCGCTCAGTCTCAGTCATACAAAAACCTATGCCGTTGCCTTTGTGGTGGCGGTTAGCCAGACTTAGATATTAGAGATTGGATATTCCCACATCCAACATCTAATATCCAATACCCAATACCCAATACCCAATACCTAATCTTCATCATCCAAACCAAAATCGAAGAGGAAACCCATGCCCCCGTCTTGACTCGCGCAGATGTCGGCAGCGCCCCCGCGATATTTGCGTTGACAGGCGAATGGCATACCGCCATCCGTGGCCTACATCAACTCTAACTTCGGCCGGTACTGCAGCGCCTCCGCCAGATGTGCGGGGGCGATTTCACTTTCCCCGGCCAGATCGGCGATGGTGCGCGCCAGCTTGAGCACGCGGTGATAGGCACGCGCCGAGAGTTGCAGCTGGCTCATAGCGCTGCGCAGCAGGGAGCGGCCGGTTTGATCCAGGGGGCAGTACTGGCGCAGTTCGGCGGGCCCCATATCGGCATTGCAGGAGAGGCTGGTGCCCTCGAATCGCTTGCGCTGTTGCTCGCGGGCGGCTTCCACGCGGTTTTGGATCTCTGAGGAGGGTTCCCCAAGACGGTCGTCGCTGAGTTTGTCATAATCGACGCGCGGCACCTCGATGTGGATGTCGATGCGGTCGAGCATCGGGCCGGAGATGCGTTTCTGGTAGCGGGTGATGACCTGGTTGGAGCAGGTGCATTCTTTGATGGGGTCATTTGAATAACCACACGGACAGGGGTTCATGGCGGCGATGAGTTGGAAATTAGATGGAAAGGTCAGCGAGCCTTGAGCGCGGGAAATGGTGACGAGTTTGTCTTCCAGGGGCTGGCGCAAGACTTCCAGGACGCGGCTGCCGAACTCGGGAAATTCGTCCAGGAAGAGCACACCTCGATGCGCCAGGGAGATTTCGCCGGGGGTGGGCCAGTTGCCGCCGCCGACCAGCCCGGCGTGCGAGATGGTATGGTGTGGGGCGCGGAAGGGGCGCTGCTGGATCAGGGGCACGTCCGAGGGGAGTTGATCGGCGATGGAGTAGACACGGGTGACATCCAGGGCTTCGTCGATGGTCATGTGGGGCAGGATACCGGGCAGGGCGCGCGCCAGCAGGGTTTTGCCTGACCCCGGTGGGCCGATCAGCAGTAAATTATGATTTCCAGCACAGGCAACTTCCAAAGCGCGTTTGACTTGCTCCTGGCCTTTGATCTCTTGGAAATCGGTGATAGGGGTTGTGTCGTAAGCCCCCTCGGAGACAGTATCTATGTTAGGGGATAACATAGGCCCACCTGTGAGGTGGTCATAGAGCGCAGCCAGTGAGGTTACAGGGATCACTTCGAGGTCAGGGATCAGGGCGGCTTCGGGCGCGTCCACCTCGGGTACAAAAATCTGGCGAATACCTTCTGCGCGAGCCAGGGCGGCCATAGGCAGTACGCCGCGCACATGGCGCACGCCCCCGTCAAGGGAAAGTTCTCCAATAACCAAGGCATCATCTAAAGCATGGGGAGGTAGTTGGGCGGTGGCAATCAGAACCCCTACGGCGATGGGCAAATCGTAGACCGGGCCAGCTTTGCGCACCGTGGCTGGCGCCAGATTGACCGTCACGCGTTTGCGCGGAAACATGAAGCCGGAATTTTTTACAGCAGCTTCGACCCGCTCGCGGCTCTCCTGCACGGCGGCATCGGGCAAGCCTACAATGGTTGTTTTGGGTAAGCCGCTGCTGGTATCGACCTCGACTTCGACGACGACCCCATCAAGACCGATCACGGCGCAGGAGAATACGCGGGCAAGCATGAGTCAAGTGTAGATGGGGGATGGTAAAATGTCAATACCTTGTCGCAAATATGTTGATGTTTGCAATTATCGGAGATGGCGATGTGATTTTTTTATATTAACCTATTGCAAGCGCGCTTGTGTTGCTCTCTGTGGCTGCCAACGATTCATCCGGCCTGTCAAGCCGGAGATCGCGGGTTCGAATCCCGTCGGGACCGCAGAGCGTAACATGTCCTCAAGAGCTTGACTGCTCTGATCAAATGAATAAACGCTTCGTTTGTAAAAGGACTTACGCTGAAAATCGCTCAGTCGCCTCTGGGCGATTTTTGCGTTAATAAGTCCATTGTGGGCAATTGTAACCAGGATGGGACCATAGGTCAATTAGGCTACCATCGAGAATAGACGATTGTTCCTATATGTCCCTTAGAGTCCCATTGGTCAATGATTGGGGAACGAGCCATTTGCCATTATCTTGTGGAATCAGCACGTCCATCAACTGGATAAGAGGGATAAATTCGGGTTCGGGTTCAATCCAAGTGATGCGTTTTTCTTTGATATCACAACCGACTCTTGAAAGCAGCATTTTGACCAATTCTTCACGTTCCTGACGAGTAGCCAAATCCCAGGCCTTTTGAATATCCAGTAGTTTTTTGGCAGCCTTGTTGACAGTTGGTTCCTTGATATCTTTAAGCCTGGATAGCTTTTCTTGCAGAACTTCGACATCCCGCCAAAATATATGATCCTCACCCTCATACAACCCGTGGCTTTTCATTTCGCGCATGTCGCGTATTTGTTTGCGAATGCGGGCGCGTTCTGCCTCGGGATTTGTGTAGTCCTCATTCTTCTTTAGGAGAGTCTTCACCGCGGATTCCCAGTTGTCAGGCAATCGCAGTAATTTCATGATACGGCCGATCTGCGCATCGATCACATCAGCCCGAACGCTTCTTTGCAGCATGGGACAGTCTAAATAGCCTTTCCCTTTTGATGCTTCTCGATAGTAGCGGTGAGACCTTGAACTTTGTGCTCGCATGCTGCGGCCACAGTGGACACAGTCGATCATGCCATTGACGTAATAGACATGACGAGTTATTTGTCGAGTTGGTGCTTTATGACGGCGTTCTGCGCGCACAGCCTGACAGCGATTGAATACTGTCATGCTGATTATGGCGTCATGTTTCCCCTCGAAAATTTCACCTCCCATGGTTCGGTAATTTTTTCCAATGGCGCTAAGTTTCGCACCCCGGTAGCGCACTTTTCCAGCATAATAGATATTCTGAAGAATATCGCGAAGATTGTCTCGGGTAAATAAGCGATTTTCTGAGCGACGGAAGCCTTGTTGGTTGAGCCAATCAGCCATTTGTTGATCGGAGTAAAGGCCAGTGGCGTAACGGGAAAACAAATCATGGACGACATACTTCAAATGGGGAGTGGGCTTGCCAACACGTTTCTTCTTTTCACCGTCTACAGTTTTTTCGTATCCCCATGGGAACATTCCGGTATGATACCCATTTATGATAAGTTGATATTTGCCCTTGTGTACCTCGCGGCTAAGATTATCAGAATAATGTTCCGCCATCATCCCCATCATGTTGAAGTGAAGTTTGCCATCGGGTGTGTTGCGATCGAAGTTTTGATCTACAGATATTAGCTGGACCCCATATTTTTCTAAGGTTTTGGCGATTTCGATAGTCCACTCCAAACGACGAGCGAGCCGATCAAGTTTATGGACATAGAGAATTTTGAACTTGCCCTGTTTGGCACTTTCAAGTGCCCTATTTAGTACTGGACGATATTTATTGCGATAAGCGGATTGAGCTTTATCCGCAAAGACAACCACGATTAAATTGCCATCTTGTTCTGCTCTTCGCCTGATAATTCGCTCTTGAGCTTCAAGACTCAATGATTCATCTTGCATTTTTGATGAATAGCGGATATAGGCAGCTGCATAGTGCTGTGAAGAATTATTGGCAGAAGGCATACAATTGGCTACTCTATTAAGTCTTCGCGCATATTTTCAGAAAGGTATCGTTGATTGATCCTCGCCAGCCATGCGATCAAAGGTGAAGGGATTTGATACTCAGGATCGGCATAATCCCTTATATCATGGTGTAATAAGGAATCTGCAGATTTTTGTGATTGTGCGGCAATGGCTTGACCACCATTCTCAACGTTCGTATCTTTGTTCATCTTTCTTATTTGCTCTTATATGTCCGTTTCACTCTTAGGCTTGGAGAGCAGATGTCTAGCCCTAACTGCCAACGCGAAACGAAAAGTAGCTTAAAACAAAAAATGCCCTGATCTGGGCGGGAAATCTTGCTGCTGATCTGATTATGCAGCTAGACGCGGGAATCCCGTCAGATAGGACACTACGAAAAGGATTCTACACACTTATGAGCAGTTTTGTCAAGGAATGTGGGAAAATTGTTGCTTAATTTTATTTGTCGGGACCGCCTGGTGTAATTCCAGCTCCACAGAAAGTTCGGAAGGGAAGTTTGTTTATCCGGGCTTTTTTGGTTAAAGGCCGATTGGAAACATAATTGAGTATTTTATCAACGTCGAAAATGTTGGGATGAGGTTTTTGGACACCACGAGCAACTTTTGTCAAATAATATAACCAGGCAATTGGGAGTTGCCTCCATAGCATTTAGGAGCCAATCAACTTTTCCAGTTCAGCATCCATAGCCAAGGCCTTATCCATATAACCACCCAATTTGTAGGCTAGACTTAGCTGTTTATAAAGATCACGCAAATCTACGTCGTTTAGTATTGAGCCATCCTGTATCAACTCGTGGGCACGCTCGAAATGGACAATGGCCTCATTTACCGCCGAGATGCGTTGTGCTTCTTGCCCGGCAATTAAACTGTATTGGAAAGTTGCTTGAGTTAAACCTGCGGCCAGTGCATGGTGGGCTAGGACTGCTGCTGATTCCTCCGCTGTTTCTAGGTTTTCAAGTGCCCGTTGATGGAAAAGTCGACGCCGAGCGTCCCCAGCATCGGTATAAACCACATCGCGAAGCATGTCGTTGACGAAAAAATAGGTGCTGCCAACGCCAGGTTGCTCCGCTTCCAATAAGAGGCGACCGCTGATCAATTCATCCAGGGCAGGTAAGGCCAGATCATAATTCACGTTTGCAATGGCGCATAGATGCTCGAAAGTGATTTGCTTTTCAAGAACTGCTGCACCCGCCAACAGGCTGAAGGCATTAGGGCTGAGGCGATTCAAGCGCGAGCGGATCACGGCATGCACGGTAGACGGGACCCGCACTGCTTGCCCAAGTTCGTGTTCAGCGTCCACCGCAAAAGTCCAGAGCCCCTCCGCCCGCCGTTTGGGATGAAGTACACGGCGCTCGAGCAAATCCTTCAAAGTCTCCATCAAGTAAAAAGGCTGCCCACGCGTTTCATCATATAACCATTGGGCGAAGTCGGGAGCTGGTGGCGACAGGATCGATAGAATCATTTGCACCGTTTCCCGTTCCCCCAGCGGCTCTAACTCGATATGAGCCGGAGTCAACTCACGGGCAACGTGCGTCAACCACTCACCGACTTGATAAGGTTGGGTCATCGGATGCAAAGCTTCTGACCGCAGATTGACCAACAATAAAACCCGCGCCGCGCTATCTTTCCAGCGCCGGACGGCGTATTGCAACAGGTCTAACGTTGCGCTGTCTGTCCACTGCAAATCATCTATGAATAGAACCAATGGTGCTCGTTCGGTCAGGGCTAGCGTATATTGAACGATGGGTTCGTAGAATTGGACTCGACTTGCAGCTTCTTCGGAGAAAGAATCCACTAAAGGATGCGGGGATAAATCCGGATATCGTTGGCGTAACTCTGGCATCAGATGACTCAGCAGGGACAGCCAGACATCATCCAGTAGAACTTCAATCGAGTTTTTATGTTCAAGCCTCAGCCGGAGAGCCTCTACCAGTGGTTGAAACGGCAAGTGGCTGCCGCTCTCAAAAGCACCTCCTTGCAAACACTCGGCTCCCTGAGTACTGGTCCAGGCCAAAAATTTCCGGGCGAGGCGGGTTTTGCCAATGCCTGCCTCTCCGCGCAATACCACAAGCTGAGGTTGGCCAGAAGCTGTGCGCTCATAGCTATTCACCAGCGCCTGATACTCGCTGACACGCCCGGCATACAGGTTTTCCAGAAAATCGACGGATGTATCTGGACGGCGTGCCTGAGGAGCGAGTTGAAAACTTTGCGAATGTACAGGTGATGGTTGTGTGCGAATGCTCTTTGCTAACAACGCCGTGTCCGGCTCTGGCTCGATGCCCAATTCTGCCGCCAAAATGGCTTCACAAGCCTGATAAGTTTCCAACGCTTGTCCGCGTTCGCCAGCCGCGAAATGCGCCCGCATCTTGCGGCGATAGGCAACTTCATTCAGCGTATCCAGGGCAATCCAATGAGAGGCGGTTTCCGTAGCACCAGAAAACACGCCCTGTGCAAACTGGATTTCGGAGAGACGGTCGAGAATCAAACTCAGACGGCGGTGCCACACTTCACGTTGGATGGCAGCCCAATCGTCGAAACCAGGGGCATCTCCCAGGGAAAAACCAGCCAGAAATTCACCGCGCTGGCGGTCTGCAGCCGATTGGAGGATTGGTAAGCTGGCTGAACCCTCCGGTACCATCCGGCTAGAACGGTCAGCACGTGCCAGCGCATAAGCATGCGCTATGGTATTCAGGTCTAAATCGATTTCGGCGTCTGCGTTAAGGCCCAGTGCGTGGTGGGTTGTGACGAGATAGGGGGATGATTGGTCGTCTACCCGGCGCAGCCCTGTTTGCAGGTGGTTGAGGGTGTTGCGTAGGTTGGCGTGGCTGCGCTCGGGGCTGGATTCAGGCCAAAGCAGGGTTGCCAGGTGCTCGCGCGGCTGAATGCCCCCCTCAATCGCCAGATAAACCAATAGCGCCAGAGTCTTTTGTGTGGGAAAAGTAACCAAATGTTCTCCCAGGCGCACTTCGGGGGTTCCGAGTGCGTAAATATGTAATACCAGGGCCCGATCAGCCATTGTGTGGTTCCTTGTGACGCGTTTGAGACTCTATATCATTATACTTAGGCTAAAAGTAAAAAAAGATAAGGCCACTCGAAATAATCTTGTAAATTGGAAGAGGTCCCCGATGTCTGGCATTATTCTAACATTTCCCATCCTGACCGGAAAGGTGGAAGCCTGGCGGCGATTTTGCCAGGAACTGTCCGGCTCCCGAAAACAGATGTATATCTCTTCTCGTCGACGGCTGGGTATCACACTTGAAAGGTTGGCGCTGGTGGATACCGCTTATGGGGCGACGGCTGTAACCACCCTGGAAGCCCCCGATGTTGGCTGGGCATTGGGCCAGATCATCACTTCTAGTCTGCCTTATGACCGCTGGTATCGCGAACGAGTGCAGGAACTCCACGGAATCAATTTGGCTGGGTACGAACAATATGTACAGCCTGTACCACCCTCGCAAAATCAAGAGTTACTCTTTGAGTGGTCGTTAACGACGAGTGATGATGGCTAGCGGCCGCAAGTAAACAAAGCGAGGACAAAATGGAAAACTATCATGACAAACAAGTTACACGTGCCCCTATTCAGAGGGGCTTTAGGTCCAGTTTGCAAATCGTGATGAGCTTTATCAAAAGGCTCATCAATGAATTCAAACTAACGCAACAAGATCTCATTGATGCGGGTGTATTCCTTCGTGACTGGGACGAGTGAAAGTCTGGGCAGAATACAACAGCTTCACGCCTCACACAAATCGTAAGATGCATTCACGATCTATTGAGATCAAGGGAATAACGAATGGAAAACAATATCGAAGAACACGCTAGAAAAAAGTCAAAGTCAAGCTCTTGAAGAATTTTCCAGTGGCTTAACAGACGGTTGGATTATTATTTGACGTGGAATTCAGGTTTTCAGGTTTATGCTTCCAATAAACCAAAATCAAATATCTAGAGAAGGTTATCAACTATGAGGAGCAATTAGATGAACATCATATTATATGTAGTATTTTTCGCAATAATTATCTTCGCTTCAGGCGTAAAGATCCTCCGGCCTGTAGAAGTGGGAGTTGTCGAATTTCTGGGCCGGTATTCAAAAACTGCCAGCGCCGGTTTCAACTGGGTTATACCTTTCCTATCCAAAATGTATCGCATAAACATAACAGAGCGCCGAGTGGATATTGATCCACAATCAATTATTACAAAGGACAAATTAAATGCTGTAGTTGATGGCGTGGTCTATTACAGGGTGGAAGAAGCCCAAAAAGCAATTTATAACGTGAACAATTTTGCATCCTCAGTGCCATCTCTGGCAAAAACAACCCTCAGAGCCGTGATCGGTAAAATGACCCTGACAGAGGCAAACGAAAATAGAGATCAAATTAATTTAGAAGTTGAAAAAATATTATCCAAAGAAGTCTCCAAATGGGGAATTGATGTTGTCCGGGTTGAGCTGCAGCGTATCGAACCACCGGATGATGTTCAAGACGCCATGAACCAGGTTGTTAAAGCTGAAAATGAAAAAATAGCTGCCCTTGATCTAGCAACAGCGATTGAAACCAAAGCTGATGGAGAAAGGCGAGCTGAAATTAAAAAAGCAGAAGGAATCGCGGCGGCGATTCGATTAAAAGCAGATGCTGATGGAGATGCCATCAAGACTGTAAACGTCGCTGCTGAAGAGTATTTTATCGGCAATGCACAGCTGCTCAAAAAACTGGAGACAGTCGCTGAAGCCTTAAAAGATAATACAAAGATTATAGTTCCCGCTGGCAGTGATTTAGTTAATGTAGTTAATGATCTGGCAGGGACTACAGTTCCCGTTATCAAAAAATAAAAGACAGGAGCTGAAATGAATCGTCAAACAATTGGTAAATGGGATTATCTTCGGCTTGCCATTGCCGGGCTCGCCGGGCTTTTCTTTCAACCCGATTGGGCGATCTGAGCCTTAGCGGTCCGAGGTGTGGTCGTCGGCTTTCTCAATATCACCGGCTTGGTATTCTACTTGGAGAAAGAAAATGGATGTTTTAACGAGAGATGAACTAGAACAATTAATGCGTAAAGAACAACCATGGTGTATTTCAATCTATATGCCGACCCACAGAACTGGGACCGAAGCCCAGCAGGATCCGATTCGACTGAAAAATCTACTCGGAGAGGCAGAGAAGCACTTATCAGACCAGGGCGTAGGCCGGCGTGATGTACAAAAAATGCTCGAGCCGGCCAGCAAATTTTTACAGGATGCTCAGTTCTGGCAGCATCAGAGTGATGGTCTGGCGATTTTTCTCTCTTCCAACAGCGTTCGCCGCTACTGTCTCCCGCTGAATTTTGAAGAATTGGTCGTGGTTGAAGATTACTTCCACATCAAACCGCTGCTACCTCTCTTCACCGGAGACGGCCAATTTTACATCCTGGCGTTGAGCCAGAACGAAATCAGGTTACTGAATGGAACGCGCGATAGCGTCAGCGAGGTTGACATTGGGCAGGCGGGCGGCAGTCTGGCTGAAGCACTACCATCCGGCGATTATCAAGCAATCTTTCAACACCACACTTCCGGTTTCGGTTCGGTAACCTTCCATGGTCAAGGCGGTGACAGCGACGAAAGCGCCAAAAATGAGCTGCTGCGCTACTTTCGCCTGGTCTCGGATGGTTTGACGGAATTTCTTCAAGAAGACCGGGCACCGCTCGTTTTGGCGGGTGTTGAATACTTGCTACCAATCTACAAAGAAGCCAACTCCTACCCTAATTTGATCAATACAGTTATCAAGGGGAATCCTGATCTATTGCGTGTGGACGAGCTGCACAAAAGTGCCTGGAACATTCTTGAACATTACTTCCAGGCCGCTCAAGCAGAGGCTTTTGCCCAGTACCAACAACTTGCCGGTCAGGAAAGCGAACGAGCGACAGACACATTCGAAAAGATCGTTCCGGCCGCTTATCATGGCCAGATTGAAACGTTATATATCGCCACTGGAGTGCAGCAATGGGGTATCTTTAACTCAGTTACAAGTGAGATTGAAATCCATAATCAAATGGAGTCTGGCGACGAATCCCTACTGGAACTGGCGGCTGTTCAAACCTACCTGAAAGGTGGCACAGTTTATGCCGTGGAACCGGATAAAGTGCCGGGGGGTACTTCTGCTGCTGCTGTGCTCCGTTATTGATCAAATGTCATTGCTCATCCTGGGAGTTGCAATCTTTGTCGCGGCGAAGCACAAGTGCTTTTGCGCGGCAGCGGTTGAAACCCGAGTAACCAAATTGCATTCCTAATTGATCACCTAACGATGAAAGAATGCAGCCAGTTAGGAACCTTACACAAGGAGTAAAGGTCATGGCTAAAGGTCAGAAGAAGAACAAAAAGATGTCCAAGAAAAAACCACAAAAAAACATGAAGGAAAAAAAGCAAGCGAAAAGAGAGAAGAAAAATAAAAGCAAAGATAAGATCATCAATAACATAGATCCATGATGGAAAGATTAACTTTCCGCTAAAGGCAAGAAAATGGAAATCTATATTACATGTCCTGGCTGTAATAAAACGATTACTGATAATCCACTCGTCGATGATCCATCAAAAAATGAAGGTTCTACCGCCAGAACAATCAACTGCGAGTGCGGCGAACGAATAACCTTTTGGACCTATAACGGCCCAGTTCAGAGAAAAAGGGCCAGATGGCGATCGGAAAATTGGCTGAAATTAATTTTCAAGTTGAGACTAAAAGCAAGGTTACGATGAAAATCTTACTGGTTTACCCTGAATTCCCAGATACGTTTTGGAGTTTCAAGCACGCCCTAAAATTTATCCGCAAGAAGGCTGGCTCCCCACCGCTAGGTTTGTTAACCGTGGCTGCCTTGTTGCCTGATGCGTGGGAAAAACGGTTGGTTGATTTGAACGTGATCAGCCTGACCCACAAGGATTTGGCCTGGGCTGACTATGTCTTCATCAGCGCTATGATCGTGCAGCGCGATGCGGCCCGCGCTTTGATCGCTCGCTGCAAGCAGGCTGGTGTCAAAGTTGTTGCAGGCGGGCCGCTCTTCACTATGGAATATGAGCAGTTTCCCGAGGTCGATCACTTCGTGCTCAATGAAGCCGAGTTGACCCTACCGCTTTTTTTGACGGACCTGACCAAGGGGCACGCCCAACCCCTTTATGCCACCACTGAGTATCCAGACATCCAGCAAACCCCGGTGCCCTTGTGGCCTCTGGCAGATCTCAAATATTACGATACGGTCAGCATCCAGTTCTCGCGTGGCTGTCCCTTTAGTTGCGATTTTTGCAATGTGACGTCCCTCTTGGGGCACCGCCCGCGCACCAAAACCGCGACCCAAATCATTTCCGAGTTGGACAGCATCTACGCTCTGGGCTGGCGCCAGGGCATCTTTTTCGTGGATGACAATTTTATTGGCAACAAGAAGCAGATCAAATCTGAAGTGCTGCCAGCGCTGATCGAATGGCGCAAGGGCAAGCGCGGTATGCCGTTCAGCACTGAAGCGTCCATCAACCTGGCCGATGATCCCGAACTGATCAGCCTTATGACGCAAGCCGGATTTACTACGGTCTTTGTCGGTATCGAGACGCCCAATGAAGACAGTCTGACTGAATGCAGTAAGAACCAGAACAAGGACCGCGACCTGGTGGAGAGCGTCAAGCAACTGCAGCGTGCAGGGCTCCAGGTGCAGGGCGGTTTCATCGTCGGTTTTGATAACGATCCGCCCTCCATCTTTCAGCAGCAGGTCGATTTCATCCAAAAAAGCGGTATCGTGACAGCCATGGTGGGGTTGCTGCAGGCTCCGCTAGGAACACGGTTGTACGCGCGCATGCAACAAGAAGACCGCCTGATGAACGATTTTTCGGGGGATAATGTGGATGGCTCGACCAATATCATCCCCAAGATGGGTGCGGAAGCGCTGCGGGAAGGCTATCGCAAGCTGTTGGGCCAAATCTACGCCCCGCAATTCTATTACGAGCGGGTATTGACTTTTCTGCGCGAGTACCACCCGCCCAAAATCCGCTCTCACCCAGATCCACAGTATATCCTGGCCTTAGGACGCTCCATTTTCCATCTGGGTATCCGCGGTGTCGAGCGTGCCCAATATTGGCGATTATTTTTCTGGACCCTGTTCAGGCGTCCCCGCTTGTTCCCACTGGCTATCACGCTGGCCATTATGGGCTTCCACTTCCGCCAGGTAACTAAACTGCATGTCGGTTGAATGAGAAGGGCCTGAAATGTTTCCATGAAAAGGAGCAAAACGATGGCAAATTAGACAATTAATAAGAAAAACGAAGCGGTTTTCGGTGTCTAGGAAAGTAGACACTCAAACTATTTATCGACCCCAAAGGAGATTCCATGTTTGACCAAATACTTACTCAATTGATTGCGCTTGTCGGCGAAGACATGCTCAACCTGCTGGCTGGCCTTGCCATCCTGATCGTGGGCTGGCTCATTGCCCGCATCATTAAAACTGTAGTTTATCGCTTGTTGAAACGCACCAATGTAGACGATCGTCTGGCTGGCGCAGTGGCTGAAGGCGAAGAACCGGCTCAGCTGAATATCGCAAAATGGGTTTCTACAGCCGCCTTCTATCTAGTCATGTTGTTCGTGCTGGTTGCCTTCTTTCAGACTGTGCAGCTCCCCGCCGTAGCAGCCCCATTGAACGCCATGTTAGAACAGATCGCCCTGGCTGCTCCGCAATTGCTGGGTGCAATATTGATTCTGTTGGTAGCGTGGCTGGTCGCTACGATTGCAAAATTCGTCATCCAACGAACTATGCGCATGACCAAACTTGATGAGCGGCTTGCTGCGCAAGCTGAGATTGACGCACCGAAGGTCAGCGTTTCTGATTCTCTTGCGAACGGCGTCTTCTGGCTTGTCTTCCTGCTCTTCCTGCCCGCCGTGCTGAATGCTCTTGGGATGCGGGGACTGGTGGAACCCGTCACTGGCGTCGTGGATGCAATTTTGGGCGCAATTCCCAATATCTTTGCAGCAGCCATCAGCCTTTTTATTGGCTGGCTCTTAGCTCGCATCGTGCGCCAGATCGTAGTCAACTTGTTAGCTGCCACCAATATCGATAAATTTGGTGAACGTATTGGCGTCAGCAGCGAATCACAAACCGAACCACTTTCGAAAATCATCGGTTCAGTAATCTACATTTTGATTCTGATCCCGGCTGTGATTGCCGCTCTGAATGCTTTGGGCGTAGACGCGATCTCGGCCCCCGCCATTTCTATGCTGACTGCCGTCATGAGCGGTATCCCGATGTTCTTTGGGGCGGTTCTTGTGCTGCTGGTTGCTTATTTCGCGGGCAAACTAATCTCCGGACTGGTCAGCAATCTGCTGACTGGCATTGGATTCGACAGAATTACTGAAAAGTTGGGCCTGCGTATTGCTTCTGATAAGGCGAAGTACACGCTCTCAGAAGTGGTCGGCTACATTGTACTGGTTGCTGTTCTGCTGCTCGCTGGCATTGAAGCCGCTGACATGCTCGGCTTTGGTTTCTTGGCGGAAATATTGGCGATTTTCTTGGCCTTTGGTGGGCAAGTGCTGCTGGCATTGCTCATCTTTGCGGTTGGTCTCTATCTTGCTAACCTGACCCGCGACGTTATCATGGCAGCAGGCGGCAACAACGCTGGCTTTATGGCTGGAATAGCTCGTACCGCCATTCTTGTGCTGGTCGCTGCTATGGGGCTTCAACAGGTCGGTGTTGCTGGAGAAATTGTCAACATCGCCTTTGGCGTGCTCTTGGGCGCAATCGGCGTGGCGGCTGCTCTGGCTTTTGGACTTGGTGCCCGGGAAACTGCCAGTCGCATTGTGGATAGCTGGGTGAACAAATCGGAAGGTAAAGAGTGAATCTCCCGGTCTGAACATTCCAATAATCGACGATATACATCGATCCATGAGGAAACCAGAAACGCAGGATTGCGGAAAAATCCATGGATTTCTGGTTTCCTCATAAACTAATTAGCTCAACCTTTTAACGAGCATAATAAAAAACAAGAAAACACTCGCTTTTGCCAATTTGAGCACCTGTAAGGTATTTTGACAACTCAGATATTCAAGAAGGAAAATACTATGAAACAGCAAGATGAATATGAGCAACGGGAACAAAAGCGGCTGAAACGAGAGCAGCAACAAGAAGATAAACGAATAATGCGGCAAGATGAACAAAAGAAACTGGAGCAGGAACAGGAGCAGAAACGAAAGCTGCGGCAAAGGGATCAGCATAAACTGGATTTGAAATTGGAGGAGAACCGAAAACAACGACAAGAGGTTTATCAGCAACTGGGTTTGAAACAGGAACAAGAGCAAAAACGAAAGCTGCGACAAGAGGAGCAACAGCAACTGGATTTAAAAATAGAACACAAACGAAAACTGAGACAAGAAGAGCAAAAACAATTTGATTTGGAACAAGAACATAGACGGAAACTTCGACAAAAAGAGCAGCAACGAGACGATAAGCGGAAATTGCTTCAATATAGGCAGAAAAAAGAGAAGTAGGAAACCTGAAATGAATGAATTCAAGCAATATCGCAGGAAAGGCTTGGCAGAAATGCGCTCCTATATACCCGGTGAAGATTTGTCAGGCGTGTCTGTCAGCGAAGGGGATGATCCAATGAATGATCTGGGGATGATTGCCCGCAACCCCAAGGACCACACAGATACCTGGTATGTTTCCAAGATGTATTTTGAAGAAAACTTTGAGCTTGTGAGCGCATAACTCGGATTCAGGGGTTTCGTCTTATTCGAGTCGAAAGGTCAACAGATGAACAACAATTATGAAGTGAATTTTCATAAAGATATTATCGCAACCGTGCGTCAACCTCTAATTGTATTAGATTCTGATCTACGAGTGATTTTAGCCAACCGAGCTTATTTCATGCACTTTCAATGTAATTCGGAAAAAATGGAAGGGAAATTGCTGTTCGAGATTGATAATAAAAAATGGGGTGTGCCTGAGCTAAAAGAACTCCTGGAACATATACTGCCAGAGAAAACCAGTTTTGAAAACTTTGAAATCACGGCTGTTTTTGACCATATCGGTGTGCGTACAATGCTGCAGAACGCCCGAAAAATATACCGCGATGACAACAACACCAATATGATTCTTCTTGCAATAGAAGATATCACTGAGCGGAAAAATGCGCAGGAGATTTTGCAGGAAAAGATCGATGAACTCGAGAAGATGTTATTACTTATGGCAGATCGTGAAGTACGAATGGCAGGGCTAAAAAAGGTAATCAGGGAGTTGCGTAGTCAATTGTTTGATGAAGGCTTCTCTCCAGTAGCGAATGACCCACTAGCAGAAAATTTGAAATGACCAAACGATTGAGCATGAGCGAAGAGTTTTGGGTCGAAAACGTCATGTGCCTGAAACCCTCGTTGAGCAGACAATAAATCTGACAGGAATGAGAAATGGCAAAGCCCCAAACCCGAGAGGAACGAATAGACTTCCTGACCGAAAGATCTGTTCGATTTTTCAATATATACGGCGACGAATTGGAATCGATAAGCCAGATTCTCAAAATCAGGCTGGGCGGACTGGCTTCGGCTTACACAGCAGAAAACAAGCTCCCTCGTGAAGCTGTTGTCGTGCACTCCAGGGTAAAGTCATTAACAAGTTTTCTCAGGAAACTGGAGAAGCTAGATTGGCCCTTGTTTGGCCATCCGACCGAAGTTATCATGGACTTTATTGGAGCCAGAGTGATTTGTTGGTTTGTAGATGATTGCTATGGAATGCTCGACTATATCCAGGCTACAAAGCAGTTCCTCATCAAGCCGCGTTCTTTGGAAGACTACATCAGAGATCCGAAACCCACCGGATATAGGGCGATACACCTTCTGGCAGATGTTTCGTATGATCGTGTGAAGACTCATAGGAAACGGCGTACTATCGTCGAGGATAGAATGATCTGCGAAATCCAGATTCGAACAAAACTTCAAAACGCATGGTCGGAATTCACTCACGAAGTGCACAACAAAGTTCCAACCGAATTTCAAGCAGACTATGATACAGCAATCGCTGATATTGCCAGCAACCTGGCTATCGAAGACAGGTCCGCCTTGGCAGTGCGAGTCATATTGCAAAGGCAGGTAAAGAAGAAAGAACCAGATGATTTCTGAATCGATTAGCAACCCAAGCGTGAGCCTAATATCTCGATGTGCCTGTGCATAATCTTATGCACACAAATGAAAAGCTAGTTCTAAAAAATATGATGTGGAAGGAACAGAAATGACTGAAAGTGTATCTCCATACTCGGTAGGGGATTGGATCGTTCATCACTCTTATGGTGTTGGGCAGATCAAGGTGATCGAGGAAAAATCAATCGGTGAAAATCTAGTGCCATGTTTTCGAGTGAATCTCAAGAATGGTGACTATTGGTTCCCAAGAAACGGTTCTGATAATCCCCGCATTAGGCCACTTGCATCCCAGGATATACTTCATCGCGCCCAAAAAGAATTGCAGAAACCTGTCCGAGATTTAGTTCCTGACAAAGCTTTAATGAAGAGTCGCATCGCCGAAGTGAGAGCAAGTGGTGATCTAATAACAACCAGCCAGCTGGTGCGCGATCTCACCATCCTACGGGCCCAACGAAATTTGAATTACACTGAGGAAAATGCATTGAGTTTTTTCACAGGGTGTTGTGCAATGTAATACGCGGCGCGAAAAATCTGGTTTGGTCA
>JADHXE010000056.1 GCA_016783125.1 Anaerolineales bacterium | reverse complement strand
GAGTATCTTCCCTTCGGTAGTATACCTTGACATTGTCAAACTACTAGGAGTATCTCCGAAAAAAAGGGGGGGGAGCGCAGCGGCTGATTATACTGACTATTATAACTTGGTCAAGGCTTGCCCCGGTCAGCGTTTCCAGGCCGCGCCCAATCCCACATAAGATACAAAACCGAACTCGAAAGGCCCAACCCGAAAACTTTAAAAACATCGATAACCGGCCATTCTATCGGCGTATAACGGCGTAAGTACCAGGGTAAAAACCAAAGAATCACCAAACCCGCACTTACCAATATTCTCCGCAACCATGGGTCGGATGAACGCTGTTGTTCAACCCAAACCCAGGCTGCTATGGCAATCTGCAAACATGCAAAAGCCACCCTGTATCTGGGATTATCCCATTGATCACCGCCACTTCGAAAAGAAGCAGCAAAAATCACTATCCAGACAGCAAAACTGACACCTAAAATAAGCCATTGGCGCGGTCTTCGCATAGCGCGTAATGGCGCATATAACAAGAGAGGCAGCAACAATGTCCACCCAAGCGCGCGCCAGATAGCGATCAACCGCCAAAGCCAATTGCCGCTGGCGATCAGCGCCGCGGGGAGAAAAGGTTGTACGACACCGTAAACCAAAACTACCCATTTGAATAATTCCGCGGAGGTATTCTCGGAAAGCTTATACATCCATCCTGAAGCCTGCTGACTGAGAATGGTTTGCCAAATCCCCGTTCGTTCAATCCAATACTGTAAAACAGCAATCGGATTTGTCAGATCTCCTTGCGAGATTTGAGCGCCAAAAAACCATATCCCAACAAATCCAACAATCAGCAATATCCCCACGGTTATCCAAAAACGCCAATCCCGCAACCAGCGATAGTGAAACATGAAAACTGCAGTCAACCCCAGCGCGAACACCAGCAACATAGTAAATGCTGGAGAGAGGGGGATCGATAACAGCAGAGCACCCAACAACCACAAACCGCCCAGCCAGGTTCGTTCGCGCAATGCAAGCACCAGACCGTACATTGCCACGGCGGCTAATGTCATCGTGAAGGCTTCACGCATTTGTGAACTCCCCAGCAGCACAGCATCGGGGTAGAGCACAAAAATCCAGGCGGCCACTTTGGCGGCACGCTCCCCCCACAACCGTCGCACGAAGGCCCAGGTGAACAAAAGCGCCAGCGATGAAACTGCGGCAGTCAGGATGACCATCACGAGCGGTTGATGCACACCTCCGCCAAGATAACGATAAATTACCCCACTGAAGAACAACAAACCCCCATATTGATCGACTGATCGATAAGCGTCAAATGCATCCGAAAGAGGCCGATTAGATTGTGCCAGTTCCCATGCTGCCGTGTCACGCTGATGCGCATCGGCCATGACATACCCGGCGACTTCTGCATCGCTGCTATATCCCCAAAGCGGCAGGGCGACAAACCAGAAAATCCCCAGGATCAGACGGAGAGCCACGGCCCCCAACAATAACCAAATAAGCCAGCGGGGAACGGACTCCTTTTGGGTGGCCCGCAGACTCCCATAGAAGAATCCTGCTCCCAAGAGGGATACCGCTAAAAACGACCCCCACCCCAGAAGAGATTCGAATCCCGAAGAAACCCAGGCCAGCCACAGGGAGAGAAAAATCAAACTGATAGAAATAAGAACAATACGTCTTTGCATGAAATCTTACAAACCTAACTTCTGGTTACGACGCTCCGCGTTGCAACCCAATAGTGGCGCTCTGCGCCCCGCCACGGGAAGTAGAACGTCCCCGCAGGCGTTCCACCGCGGAGCGATGGAACGAGCTATTACGAGCACTACAAACCTTCCAGAATTCTTTCCGCACGAGCTTCCCAAGAATATTTTTGGGCCTCCATACGCGCCTGATGAGCCAAAGCTTCCCGGCGCGAAGGATCAGTTTGCAATTCCTGAATAGCCTTCACCCAGGCATCTACATCGTCAGGGGGTAGCAATATAGCATTGTTCTGATTCAGGGTTTCTTGGAGAACGGGGAGATCACTCGATATAATTGGCCGCCCACAGGCCAAGTATTCAAATACCTTCATAGGACTGAGATAACGGGCGATATTACCGCCAGAAGAAGCTGCCACACGCTGCTGATAAGGCATCAACAGGATATCACAGGCCGCCTGGTAGCGCGGCAATTCAGCATTGGGGATAAACCCTGTCAGGATGACATTGTTCAGGCCGGTATTTTCAGCTTCAGCCTGCACTCTGTCCACATCATCTGGGTCGCCGCCAACGAGCAAAAATATTATCTCAGGTAAACGCGCTGCCATGGATAAGATCATCTCAGCGCCACGACCGAGATATAGATGACCCGTGTAGCCAACCGTGAAACGTTCAGGGATTGAAAGTGTGCTGCGTGCATCGGATGAAGATGGCACGTCAGCATAGCGCGCCAGGTCAACGCCATCCGGAGCGATGATTGTAAAGGGAGTTGATGGAAGGGAGTCAAGCCATCGGGCCAAATCATCTCTCAGGGAACGTGTGATCAACACCAAACGGCGCGCGCCACTCCCCTGCAAAAATAATTTAAACAAAATCCTAACGCCTCGTCCACTTGGGAAATCATGAATTTCATAAACTGTCGATATTCCCAATGAACTGGCAAGTCCAGCGGATTGAGGCAGGCGGGTGTAGATCAAGTCGGCGTCATGCTTGCGGGCATGATGTACAGCCCGGTAGCCATAATCGTAACGACGCAGCCAAAAACGCTCTGGCAACCATTCGATCTTAAATGGATGCCGTAAGCCATAGTGGTGCGAGAGTTCATCCCAGGTAGGCGCGCTACGCCCATGATGCTTACCGGGCACGGTTACCAACACCTCATGCCCCAAAACCGCCATCGCCTGAGCCATCTTCATCACCTGGATAGTGTTGGCCCGCCGGGCGGGGAGATATGTTGGGGCAATCAGGCAGATTTTCATTTCACTACCTCAACATGGGATCGGACTCGGAGGTCTGAGAAAACCCGGATTACAGCGGCCCCAACGGTATAGAAATAATAGCCCGCCAGCAAAGCCGCAAAGGCCAGATAGCCATAGCGAGGAACCAGTAAGAAGATCGCCGATACCTTGAGCACCATTCCTGTGAAATTAACAATTGTGGGAAACACCGCCCGTCCCAGGGATAGCAGCGCCACGCGGTTCCAGTAGAAGATATTTACAAATGTATAGCCAACGAGGAGGATGACTAAGGCCGAATAAGTGGGCAGATATTCCGGGCCATAGGTTACTTCGATCAACCACTTTCCAAAAATGGTCAAGATCAAAGTTACAGGCACAGAGTAGATCGCCGAGATGCGTGATCCCTGACGAAGCACATAACGTACATTATCCCAGTTGCGGCGGGCGATCTCACGCGTCAGTTCTGGGAAAGTCGCCTTAGGCAAGGGACTCACCGGAAGCTGCAAAAGATTGGTAATCGCTAAGGCCGTCTTATAGTAACCAGCTTGAACAGGCCCTAAGAAAGCGGAAACCCAGAGAACTTCGCTATCCTTGGCGACCAGGCTGACGGTGCTGCTTAGATTGGTGCTGAAGGCAAAGGTCAACAAGCTGCGTCGTTCATCCTTCAAGATGCTGAGGGGTGTTCGCCACCAACTTGTACCCCAGGCACGCCGGGCTTCAATGAGCGCCGCGATGGTGACCGAGAGCGAATACACGATTTTTCCAACCATGTACGCTAACACTACTGCGGTCAAACCCGCTTTAGCAAAGAAAATGATCACGATCAAAGTCAGGGTAATGGCGCTCTGCGCTGCTGTAGCGACAGCAATCACACGGAAACGGTCGAATATCTGAAGCAAACCGCTGGCTGTCTCGAACATCACGTTGGCCAAAATAATAAACCCATAAATCTGGAACCAAAAAGCCAGGCTGGCATCTTGAGCGAAGAATTGCGCGCCGAGGGGAGCTAACCCCCAAATCAAGGCCAATGCCAGAATCGACCCGCCAATCTCCAGGAAACCGGCCATTTTGAAAACTGCCGCGGCGCGCTGGTCATCCCCTGCTTCCTGGTAATGGCCGACATATCGCACCACCAGCTCATTCATGCGGAAGGATGCAAAGCGGTTGACGACACTGGTAAATTGGGTGATGGCGCCCAAAATACCAAAATTGGCCGGACCGAGAAGCCGGCCAGCCAAAATACTTTGAACCACACTCATCGCTGCGGCCAGGCCAGTAGCGCTTAACAAATAGCTGGCATTTGTGATGATACGGCGAAGAAGTTCGTTTTCAAGAATTCGGGAGAAAATAGTGCGAAGTTTGGGAAACATATGTAGGGGGATGACCGATAATTGGATTAGAAATTAGATATTGGATATTGGAGATTGGGCGCTGAATTTCCAATATCCAATATCTAATATCCAATCATCTAATCTTCAATTCCTTTGCCCATTCCCGATTGGCGTTATACCATTCAATCGTTCGGCTGACGCCTTCTTCCAAACCAACTGAGGGTTCCCAACCCAAAAGCTCCCCAGCCTTGGTTATATCGGCCTGATTAGCTTTCATATCTGCCTTTGGAAAGGGATGATGCTGGATGATCGCCTCACTGCCAACCCTCTCCTCGATGAGGCTAATCAAGCCATTCATCGTAATATTTTCATGCCCCCCTAAGTTGAAAATCTCGAAGCCAACATGCTTCAATCCAAGGATCACACCGCGCGCAATATCATCAATATATGTAAAACCGCGCGACTGGCTGCCATCGCCGTTGAGGTGCAAGGTTTCGCCCTCGGTGATCCAGCGGATGAACCGAAACACAGACATATCTGGACGGCCAGATGGTCCGTATACCGTGAAAAAGCGCACGATGCTTACATCGATATCATAAAGGTAGTGATAGGCGTGGGCCATGGCCTCGGCCCCCTTTTTGCTGGCGGCGTACGATTGTAAAGGCCGGGCGCTGTCAGCCGTCTCTGGCGTTGGCAAAGGAGCATCGGCGCCATAAATACTCGATGTTGATGCCAAAATAAACTTGGGTATTCCCTGACGCTGACACAACTCTAACAAATTGAGCGTGCCGGTGACATTGGTATCCACATAAACCCAGGGATCTTCAACACTGGCACGGACTCCGGCGCGGGCAGCTAGGTTGATTACTGCGTCTAAACGTTCAACGTTAAACGTTAAACGTTCAACATCATCCCATTCACTAATATCCATTCGATGGAATGAAAAACCTTCTCTGTCTAAAAGCTGCTTCAGCCGGGATTCTTTCATGCGCACATCGTAGGCATCGTTCATATTGTCTACGCCCACAACGGTGTGCCCCGCGTCAAGTACCATTTCCGCTACCCGGGCAGCAATAAAACCAGCAACGCCGGTTACCAAGTAATTAGCCATAATTTCGCTCGTCTTTTTACACGACCGCCGCCGCGATCAAAAATATCACCGTGAATGCTTTGCACGCCTGTGGCGACACGCGAAGGTCGCGAAGTTTTTTATATCTTCTATCTTGCGCACGGCCGTAGGCCCGCATAGCGTCGCGTCTTCGCGGTATATAAATTCTCGCGCAACGCGCAAACTTTATCTAGTAATTCTATAATACAACCGCAGACGGCAGACCGCCGACCGCGGTAAATCCTGAGCAATGTCTGATGATGCGGTCGGCGGTCAGTTGTCAGCAGTCAAAAATTTTACAGTCGCACAACCTTTGGACTCTTGCGCCCCATCTCTCCTAAAGCGTTGCGAGTATCCACAATATAAGTTGCAGCATCCAGAATGGCGCTGTAGTCATATTCGCTGTGATTAGTAATTATCACAACACAATCGGCATCTCGAACAGCGGCCATCAGATCCGGGACGCTCTCCAACTCAAATTCATCTTCCTTGATGCGTGTGACAAAGGGGTCGTGATAGCTTACTGCGGAGCCTTTTTGCTCCAAAAGACCAATCACATCAAGAGCCGGAGATTCGCGCAAATCGTCGATATCCGGTTTGTAGGCTGCGCCTAAAACCAGAACCCGGCTGCCCTTCAGGGGCTTGCCAAGCTCATTCAAGGCATCCTGCACTTTGCGGACGACATAACGAGGCATTCCCAAATTGATCTCTGAGGCCAGCTCGATAAAGCGCGCTGTGTAATTTAGAGAGCGCAGCTTCCATGAAAGATAGAGCGGGTCGATGGGGATACAATGTCCGCCTAAGCCTGGGCCGGGTGTGAACTTCATGAAACCAAAGGGTTTGGTCGCGGCGGCATCGATCACTTCCCAGACATCGATCCCGAGGCGATCACACATCACGGCCATTTCATTCACCAAACCGATGTTGATCATCCGGAAAGTATTTTCAAGCAGTTTAGCCATTTCGGCTACTTCAGAGGAGGAAACAGAAACTACCGTTTCAAGAGCGCCTTCATACCAGATGGTAGCTACTTCCGAGCAGGCTTCCGTGATTCCGCCAACCACTTTGGGGGTATTGATCGTGGTCCAATCTTCACGGCCTGGATCAACACGCTCAGGTGAGAAAGCCAGGAAATAGTCTTCGCCTACAATGAGTTCATTATCCTCACCCAGTTGAGGCAGTAGAATTTCACGCGTCGTTCCGGGGTATGTTGTCGACTCAAGCACCACAACCATACCAGGGTGCATATATTTCGCCAGTTCACGAGTCACTGCTAGGATAAACGACAGATCCGGGTCACCGGTTTTCCGTAAGGGTGTTGGTACACAAATGCTGACAGCGTCTGCCTCTGCCAATACCGCAAAGTCGGTAGTCGCTTTTAGCTTGCCTGTCTCAACCAGACGCGCGACCAGTTCCGTGGGCACATCTTGAATATAGCTTACGCCTTCGTCCAGTTTTTCGATCTTACTTGCATCGGGGTCAATACCCACCACATTAAAACCAGCTTCGGCAAAGACTGTGGCAAATGGCAAACCAACATATCCCAAACCAAGCACCGCAATACTGGCAGTCTTATTCTGTAGTTTCTCTAACAGGGCATCTTTTGTATTCATTATTTATCCTTTTACATGGATTGTACTCAGACAGATTGTAAATTAAACCACAAATCCTCTAATAAACCATCAAAACATACTGAGTTGTTTAGGCTCCGTTTTCTCTTCGGGTGTCTCCACTTCATATTCAGGGGCGCTTTCAGCTGAGGCGATAAGATCTGGCAACTGGGCGAAATCGTTTTCCACAACGGGCCGCAAAGAAGGTTGATGCAGCGCTGCGGCTGGATGATACATTGGGACAATCAAACGCCCTTTTACACGCATTGCCAGCCCATGAACTTCACTGATTTTGGCATTAGGAATAAACTTCCCCATCGAGAAACGCCCCAACGTCACGATCACCTTCGGGTTGATAGTCTGAATCTGCTGCTCCAAGAAAAAATCGCACGCAGCTAACTCTTCGGGACGTGGATCGCGATTACCTGGCGGTCGGCATTTGACCACATTGCCAATGAAAACATCTCCGCGCTGCATACCAACCTGGCCCAATAATTCATCTAAAAATTGACCCGCTGGACCGACGAAGGGGCGGCCTTGTTCATTCTCGTGGAAACCCGGCCCCTCTCCAATGAACATAATCTCAGCGCTAATCGGCCCCTCACCTGGCACCCCATTCTTCCTGGAAAAATGCAGATCGCATTTAGTGCAAACTTGAACTTCCTCGGCTACTTTAGCAAGGATTTCATCGGATTTCATGGAAATGTTTCTCCTTCTAGCAATATTGAGAAATCAATAGGGTGCATTTTATTTCAGTAAAGCGCCTTGCTGCGTATTACGTATTGCGTATTCGTCGATAAACAATACGCAATACGTAATAACCTCCCCAACTCATTTGAAATGCACCCTAATCAATAGCTCATCACCCTGGGATCGGTTCTCCATGATGAAGATAAGTGGGTGACAAGGTCGTTGGATCATCAGTGTCGCCTGCAACCCAACGCTGCCAGGCTAGTTCAGCCAAAACTGCCGGTCGGCGGAGCGAGTGCGCAGGTGAGGCCAGCGTTACATTTTTATACTTGCGCCCCAAACGTTTACGAGCTTCATCATCCAATTCACCACATACCAGTGTAGGCTCGCGAACACTTTCAGAGAATTCATCGAGGGTCAGATTTTCAAGCCTGCCCGCAGATTGCCACGTACCGTTCACAACGTGATACCAACCCACAGCCAATCGCGTACGCCCAGCCTTCAGCACCGCTGCCAATTGCATATCTGAAAGGGGCTGCGCTGCGGCCAATATGTCTAGAGTCGGGATGCCAACGATTGGGATATGTTCGCTGAATGCCAAACCTTTTACAAACGCTAACCCGATGCGCAGAGCGGTAAACGAACCTGGGCCTGTCGCCACACCAAGCGCTCTTAGATCATCAGGGGTCACCCCTGTCTTGGCAAGCATTTCCTTTACAGAAGGGCCTAGCTCCACCGTATGATAACTATGACTGCTCCAGGCCATCTCTGCCAGCACCTGGATGCCATCATACAAAGCGATTCCGACCATCCGAGTGGATGTATCCACTGCTAATAACATCACGGAACTCCAAATATCTGTTTGCGAAAATGCCCCAACAAATCCTGATTATACTCACCCTGCGCCGAAAATAAGAACTGGCGCTGCGTCTCGTCCAACCATTCCAGGCTCACCCACAAACGATCTCCAGGGAGCGCATCTTCGATCCTGTCAGCCCATTCTACGACAAGAGGGCCCCTTTCCATCATGATCTCCAAATCTAAATCCAGGGCTTCAACAGCCCCACTCAAGCGATATGCATCTAAATGATAAAGCTGCTGATCATCAAGTCGCCGATAAACGTTGACCAGCACAAAGGTAGGGCTTGAAACCGGGTCCAGTGATCCCCAACCCGCGGCAATGCCTTGCATCAACGTGGTTTTCCCCGCCCCCAAATCACCGACCAGCCCAACCACATCACCTGATTGCAATAAAGCGCCGAAACGCATCCCCACACGGCGGGTTTGCTCTGTGCTCCGGCTGATGATCTCCAGGGAATGTGGGTCTAGGATGGGGGACATACGTTTGTGATTATAAGTTGGTTTTTGAAACGCGTGAAGATCGTGGAGCGTAGAGCGTGGAGCGTGCAGCGATTTCTTTCTCGCTCTCCGCTGCACGCTCCACGCTTCCCGCTTATGCCCTATGATTCACAACAAAACTTCAAGATTCGCCAACGACGCCACCAATCGCTTCAAGCCAACCTCCTCGAAGAAGACATCCACGATTTCTTCATTGTCTTCGATTTTGCTGTTGAGCACCATGCCATCTCCCCAGGCTGCATGGGCAACGCGCATCCCGGCGGCGTACTCTTGCTCCACTACCTGTTCAGTGGCAGTGGGGGATTCCCAACGCTCTGGACGAAAGATCGAGGAGCGGGAGCTCTTACGCTTCCCACCAGAATATCCATCATCGATCAACGACATGGGGATATCATCCAAGTAGCGCGATGGCTCAGCAGGCTCAGAATAACCAAAATTGTAGCGGTTCAGAGAATGCAGCAGGTAAAGCCTATCTTCGGCGCGGGTGATGCCCACATAGAGCAAGCGGCGCTCTTCCTGCATAGCTTCAGGATCATCAAAAGAGCGGATGTGCGGCAGCGTGCCATCGTTTAGCCCTACAATGAAAACCACCGGAAACTCCAAACCCTTGGCGGCGTGCAGTGTCAAAAGCGTAGGGACGTTTGCGCTGGCATCAAGGGTATCCTGGTCTGATACCAGGGCGACATCTTCTAAAAAGGCAGCCAGGCTCTTATCGCGGTAGTCCGCTGCCAGACGCCGCAACTCCATGACGTTCTCCCAGCGCTCGGCGCCTTCATCATCCCCGCCATCGATATATGAACGGTAAGCGATATCTTTGATAATTTGATCCATCAGTTCTAGAGGCGATAACTCGTCCTTGAGGGCTACCCAGCTCGAAAGCAGCTTCCCGAATGGAGAGAGGGTTGTGCGGACTCTGTTTGGGAGTGAATCCCAATGCTCGGACTCGGCACTCACCCCTAACTCCAGAAGAATATCCCCCGGGGAAAGGTCAAGGCTCTGAGCATAAGTCCGCAATACAGCAATTGTTTTCGTGCCAATCCCGCGCCGGGGTGTATTGATCACCCGCAGCATACTGACTTCATCTTTGGGGTTATACGCCAGACGTAAATAGGCCAGAATATCTTTAATCTCACGCCGGCCATAAAAGCGCTGCGCGCCGACCAACTTATATGGCAATCCAGCGGTGAGAAATGCTTCTTCCAGAATACGAGATTGAGCGTTGGTGCGATACATGACCGCGTAATCGCCGGGTTGGGCGCGCTTAGAAGCAACTGAGCCAGCGATGCTGTCCACAACGAAAGATGCCGTCTCGCGGTCGTCATACAACTCGCGCAGCATAATCTTTTGTCCCTGCCCGCGCTCTGTGAAGAGAGTCTTTTTAGTGCGCTGAGGATTTCGGTCGATCACCGCCATGGCTGAATCGAGAATGCTCTGCGTAGAGCGATAATTCTGCTCTAATAAGATGATTTGCGCGCTGGGGAAATCTTCATCGAAACGCAAGACGTTACGGAAATCCGCGCCACGCCATCTGTAAATCGATTGATCCGGGTCTCCAACGACGAAAATATTCTGATGAAAAGACGCCAAATGCTTCAGCAGCACATATTGCGCCATGTTGGTATCTTGAAACTCATCCACCAAAATGTGTTCGTAACGACGGGCATAACGCTCACGTATAGCCGGCTTCTCATCTAAAAGATAAGCCGTCCACAAGAGCATATCGTCGAAATCAACCGCGTTACTGGACATCAGGGTTTGCTGGTAACGCTGGTAAACACGCTTGACGACTTCATCGCGATAAGTCTGAACGGGGAAATCATCTGCAAAGAGCAACTCGTTCTTGGCGCGGGAGATCGAGGCATGCACGCCATGAGGGCGGTAGCGCTTATCGTCCAGGTTCAAATCCTTGATGACCTGCTTGACCACGCGCACCTGGTCGTCGGCGTCGAAAATGACATAGTTAGAGTCAAAGGGCAAATGATCCGCCTCACGACGCAGAATCCGCCCACAGGTAGCATGGAACGTCCCCAAAGTAAGTCCGCGTCCCCGCTGCCCTAACATCTCATCCACACGATCCCCCATCTCACGGGCGGCTTTATTCGTAAACGTGACCGCCAAAACATGGTAAGGCCGCACCCCCATCTGACCGATCAAATAAGCAATGCGCTGAGTTAGGACGCGGGTTTTTCCAGAGCCGGGACCAGCCAAAACCAACACCGGGCCAGTGCCAGCCATCACGGCTTGTTGTTGTTGCGGGTTGAGGTCGCGGAGTAAATCCATGCGAGGGATTGTATCGCCGCGACTATGGTTTGACAAGACGGTTTGAGCAAGGGGGCTTGGGAGAGTGGGCGCTGGGGAGATTTCTCCCTTACTCCCCTACTCCCTTACTCCCCTACTCCCTTACTCCCTTACTCCCTAGCTCATCTAATACGTTGCCAATCGCTTGCCTCCGCGCTACAATCTGAACATGCAAACGGACAAAAATTGGGGCTTGTTAGGTCATGAATGGGCTGTCGACTTGCTGCGGGGTCATCTCTCGAACGGCCGCACACGCCATGCCTACCTGATCACCGGCCCCCAGGGGATCGGGCGACGGACACTGGCTCTGCGCATGACTCAGGGGTTGAATTGTCCACAACCTGCGGCTCCCGGCACGCCGTGCCAAACATGTCATACTTGCCAGCGCATCGAGCGTATGCAGCACCCGGACTTGGTCATCGTCAAAGCAGAAGAGGCTGGCGGTACGCTAAAAGTAAATCAGGTACGCGAGTTACAACGCGGCTTATCTCTAGCTCCCTACGAAGCGCCATACAAGATCGCATTATTATTACGCTTCGAGCAGGCCAACCCCAACGCTGCCAACGCCCTATTGAAGACGCTGGAGGAACCTCCACCTCAAGTTATTCTTTTCGTCACCGCGCAAGATACGGAAACGCTGCTGCCCACCGTCGTCTCGCGCTGCGAGGTGATCCGGCTGCGTCCGCTGCCCATCGACGAGGTCAGCCAGGGTATGCAGACCACCTGGGGGATCCCTGACGATGAAGCAAATTTGCTGGCACACTTATCCAACGGTCGGCCCGGCTATGCCTATTGGCTGCACCAGAACCCAGAGGCTCAAGAGCAGCGCGTTACAAGGCTCAACGATCATCATCGTCTGTTATCTTCAAACCGTGTAGAACGGTTCAATTATGCCGAGACCCTCGCCAAAGACAGAACCGAGTTCCTGCAAGTTTTGCAGACCTGGCTATCGTTATGGCGAGATGTGATGCTCAAAGCCAGCGGTGCACAGGCGCCTGTTATAAATCTGGATTGCGAAAACGAGATTGACCGATTGGCGAAAACTTTAAACCTCGATACCGCCAGGCAGATGATTTCCAGCCTGGAACTCACAAAAACTCGACTTGGGTATTACACCAACGCGCGTTTGACAGCGGAAGTACTCTTGCTGAATCTGCCATTTATTCCCTAAAACGTAACTGGATACAGGCAAGCTCGCGCGCACCCATCATTACCAATGGGTGCGGTTCATTTCGGTAAATGCCTCGCTGCGTATTTCGTATTGCGTATTGGGAAGCATTACGGAATACGTAATACGCTATACGAATACGGACACCTGCGTTCGGCGCATCAACTCGTTTGAAGCGCACCCAAATTCGATAACCAATACCCTCACATAGGGTTATAATGTACAAGTTCGCCAACCCCAGATATCTTTTGGGGGTGTTTCAAACGAGTTGAAAAGTTTCGGAAAAATGGGTGTGAGGGGGGTGTACCTCCCCCGCACACCCATTTTCCCGACCTCTCTTCAACTGAAGTGAAACGCACCCATATCTTTTTCCCCATGGAGGAGTAGTTATGAAAAGAATTAGTTGGATTGCCCTTCTCATTTTGAGTGTGTCGCTTACCCTTGTAGCTTGTGGTAGCGCATCAGACGCAGGCCAAGCTCCCAGCGCAGCCGAAGAAGCAGCCCCCCCCGAACCTATTGAAACGATCGAGGTTGTTGAGCTACCCGCTGATACCCCTGGTGGTATATACCAGGCGGCCATGGCAGGTGTAGAAACTGATGTCAAGCAATTCCTTGACGTCATTCCCGTGCCCGACAAGGGATCGATCTCCATGGAAGATGCCACGCGCATGGATTTCATCACATCTCTGACCCAAGAAGAGTGCATCCAATTCTATCGTGAAACTTTCCCGGCCCTGGGACTGATCGAAATTGAAGAACTTACCAAAATCACCGATTATGGCGCAACACTAATATTTGGTGGTTATCCAAATGGAAAGGCCATTCGAGTGAAAGTCTCAAATCTGTCTCAAATTTCGAGGAATATCCTAATTCATATTCTCACCCCAGCCGACCTTTAGAAAAAGTTATTTCGCCGCTTTCGAGCTGAGGCAAGCTGGTTGCCTCAGCTTTTTTATTGGGTGTGTTTCACACAAGTTTTCGGCAACTTTCTCCCTATGGCAAAGTAGTTTGACAATATCACATTTCAAACAGGAACCTCGAAGTTTTGGGGTGCGAGCAGTGTTCCACACCGCTCGCACCCTAAAATTTCGGCACTCTCCGCGAATGCGACATTGTCAAAGTAGTTACCTCCCCAATATGCTATACTTGGCATCAGAAGAAAGCATTCTGCCATGATCACACCGATTAAGAGTGAGTACACATCCACGCATGAATCGCTGGAGCTGCTATTCCATATCAGTCGAGAGATTGCGTCAACTCTCGATCTGACCGTTGTTCTCCAGCGAGTGCTCGCTCTCTCTATGCGCACAATAGGGGCAGTCAGTGGCAGCATCATTGTTGTCAACGACGAAGGGAAACCAGTCGAATCCACCATCATATACGAAGACAACATCCTTGATCACTCCACCGAACAAATCAGCGCTCTCCTAGACGGAGGGCTGGCCGGTTGGGTGGTGGAAAATCGCCAGCCAGCGCTGGTACTGAATACAAACCGTGATGATCGCTGGGTAAAAAGCTCAACGCAGACCGAAGGCAGTGAAAAAGCCAAATCATCGCTGAGCGTGCCCTTTATCGCGCGCGATACTCTTGTGGGTGTCATTACCCTCTCTCATCCCGTTCCTCTCTTCTTCACAGATGAACACCTCGATCTAGTCCAAGCCATCGCTGACCAGGCAGCTATCGCGGTGATGAATGCGCGCTTGTACGAAGCAAGCCAGCAGCAAGTTTTAGTAATGGGGGCTTTGGCAAATAGCGCATCGTCAATTACAGCTTCGCTAAAACTCGAAGATGTGCTGCAACGCATCCTGGAGCAAATCAACCAGGCTCTCAGGGTGGAAGTCGTGTCGCTGGCATTATTAAATTCGAATAGTGGAACTTTAGAATACTGTGCTACAACCTCTGAAGATGACAGCGTTGTAGGATTGAAAGTGGATGTAGGACAAGGCATTATCGGCTGGGTGGCAAAACACGAAGAAGGTATCATTGTTCCCGATGTAACTGTAGACCCCAGGTTCTATGGGGAATTCGACAAATCCACAGGATTTAAAACTCGCGCTGTAGCTAGTGGCCCCATCATCTCGGAAGGGGAAGTTATCGGTGTTTTACAGGCTCTCAATCCTATGGATGGGGGTTTTGGGACAGACGCTCTGGCAGTACTCACCGGTATCGGCAGTCTGGCTGGAACAGCCATTCGCCATGCGCAACTATTTGAAGACCTGCAAGTTGCACATCAGCGCTATCGCGATTTGTACAACAGCAGCATCGATGCCATCTTGATCACTGATATGAGGGGCAATATTATCGAGGTCAATAATCAAACTTTCGATTTCACAGGTTTTACAAAAGTACAATTACAGCTAAAGCGCATTGATGAAGTTCACAACTTAGATGTTGAGATTGTTGGAGAGAACCTCGAATATATTACCCCAAATGAGACAATCTCTTACGAATCTGAGTTAAGAACGTATAGCGAAAAGATAATCCCTATTAAAGTTCATGTACACACGGTTCAGATTGAAGAGCAATATCATCTCCAATGGACCTTCCGGGATATCACCGAGCGCAAAGAACTTGATCAATTACGAGACGACTTGCTATCGATGGTGTACCACGATCTGCGTTCTCCGTTGGGCAATGTATTATCCAGTTTAGATGTGATTGAAAGCATACAATCTTTCGATCATGATCCCACGATTCAATCCCTTTTTGATATCGCTGTTCGCTCCACAAAACGCATCGAGCGTTTGACCAACTCCCTGCTTGATATCAACCGCCTCGAGGCCGGCCAACCGGTTACAAACACGGAGCCGACCAAAGTGGAAGATATCATCAGCGCATCCGTTGACGCTATTCTTCCCATCGCTAACAACAAAGATCAAGAAGTCTTTATCCGCATACAAGACGGCATTCCACTTGCTGATGTGGACGAAAGTATGGTCCAACGGGTGCTCATCAACTTGCTGGAAAATGCTGTCAAATATACGCCGCCTGAGAGCCATATTACAGTAGGCGCTGCCCAGACAGGTCAAGAATTATGCTTCTGGGTTGAAGATACGGGGCCAGGTATCCCAGCTGAAAAGCGACCAACTATTTTTGATAAATACACCCGCCTACACGGAAAAGGCGGCCCCAGAGGGATTGGGCTTGGGCTTGCTTACTGTCGCCTGGCTGTTGAGGGGCATGGTGGTCGTATTTGGGTAGATGAAGCCACACATGGCGGCGCGCGCTTCGCTTTCACACTTCCTATGGCCAAAGAAGAATACACATAACATATGGACGTGTTTCAAACGAGCGGAAAAGTTCCGGAAATAGGGGTGTGCAGGGGGGGGTGCCCCCCGCACACCCCTATTTCCGGGATTACTTCCACTGGAATATATGAGCTATGGAACAGATTTCCCAGTTTGGTTGAACAGTTACGAATACACTCTGTAAGCTGTTTATTATTGGCAAGGAGCATCTATGCAAACAATTGCAGAGAATATCTATTATGATGATTCTTACACAGGCGTAACCGTCGGGGCGATGACCTTTCCTTATGGGACTCTGCTCATTGACTCCCCGCTCCGTTCCGAAGATGCCCGCACATGGAAAGCGTCCTTACTCACCCAGAGCCGCGGGACACATCGACTTAGTGTCATTTTGGATATCCACGCAGACCGCACGCTTGGCAGTCGGGCTATTGAATTTCCAATTGTGGCGCATAACCAAACCGCCGAGGCTTTTCAAGAGAGAACCACTGTCTTCAAAGGCTATCACAGCGAAATGGGAGCCGCATGGGAGCACTACCCAGAAGTCAGTGGAACACGCTGGGGACGCCCTAACATCACTTTCAGCGAACACTTATCCTTACACTGGGGTGGCCCAGAAATTCGCTTTGAGCATCACCCTGGCCCAACGCCAGGAGCAATCTGGGTACATATTCCAGATGAAAAAATCCTTTTTGTCGGGGATGCCGTGACTCCGAACCAACCGCCTTTCCTGGCCAGAGCTGATCTGGAAACCTGGCATGAAACGCTCAACTTGCTGGCATCTCGCCAATTTATTGATTACACCATTATCAGTGGCCGTGGTGGATCAATCACCATTGACACAATTCGAGAGCAAAGAACACTGCTGAAGTCCATTGGCGGACGCTTGAAAACTATATCAAGACGCAAGGGCAAACCCGATGAAACCTTGAAGATAATTCCAGTTCTACTAAAGAAGATTTCATATCCTTCCAAGATGGAAACTTTTTATACCCAGCGTCTGCAGTACGGCCTTCTGCAATACTATGCGCGTTGCTATGGGTAGATAATTTCCCAGCCATTACCTTCTCACTTATGATCTCATCGACTTATCTACCCATCCTTGAATGTACGCGTGGAGCAATTGCTGAGTCCGTCCATTATGGCGCTTTTGCCATGGTTGATTCGCATAATAATTTGATTGCTGCTCACGGCGATCCACAAGCAATAACATTCCTGCGGTCCGCGGCTAAACCCCTTCAAGCCTTACCGTTCATTGAAAACAATGGACATACACACTGGGGCCTTTCCAAAAAGGAAATCGCTATTATTTGCGCATCCCATGGTGGAACCGATAAACACGCTGCTACAATAGAATCGATTCAAGTCAAGATCAACGTCAGCGAGGACGACCTGCATTGTGGCACGCATCCCCCACTCGACGCAGAAACTGCCTATTCACTGCGGGTGAATGGGGAAACACCAACTCCCAAACGCCATAATTGTTCTGGAAAGCACACCGGGATGCTGGCATTTGCTCGTTTGATGAATTTACCTATCGCTGATTACATCAATTCAGAGCATCCCATCCAGAAACAGATTCTCCTGGCTTTCAGCAGGATGTGCGGGATCGACCCCGAGGCTGTTACATTGGGCACCGATGGCTGTTCTGTTCCCAATTTTGCGATTCCCTTACAGAATGCAGCCCTGGGATTCGCCCGTTTATGCGATTCTCATGATCTGCCCATAAAAAGAGCAGCAGCTTGTAAAACCATCACAAATGCGATGACTGCGCATCCTGAGATGGTGGCTGGCCCTGGTCGCTTTGATACGCATCTTATGGAAGTCGCTGAAGGCAAGATTGTCTCCAAAGTAGGGGCAGAAGGTTACTTGTGTTTGGGGATCATGCCTGATGCTCTCATTACCGGCTCCCCCGGCATCGGCATTGCCATCAAAATTGCCGATGGCGATCTAAAAAGTCGCGCCCGTCCCGCCGTAGCGCTGGAAATTCTACATCAACTCGGCGCGCTTACCAAATCTCAAATGGAAGCCCTGTCATCTTTCGGGCCGAGTTACCCAATAAAAAACTGGCGCAAACTCATCGTCGGTGAAGTACGACCTCTTGTCAAATTGAACTAGTTCAAATCTTCTATATCCAACTCCCATGAACCGAGCCTTAAAAGTCCACCAACGCTTAATAGAACATTACGGCGAGCCTATTTGGCGCGACCCGTTACCACCCATAGACGAGTTAGTATCAACAATACTCTCGCAAAACACGAACGATACCAACCGAGACAAAGCTTTTATTGCCCTACGGGAACGCTTCCCCACTTGGGAGCAAGTTCGGGATGCAGACTCAGACGAAGTTATCGAAGCTATTCGAACAGCGGGTTTGGCTAACCAAAAAGGGCCACACATTCAAAATGCACTCAATAAAATTACTGAATTGCGCGGCGCTTTGGAGTTGGACTTTTTAAGAGAATATTCAACCGAGGAAGCTTTCAATTGGCTAATGCAATTCAAGGGGGTAGGCCCAAAGACAGCATCCATTGTATTGCAATTCGCACTGGGTAAACCTGCCTTCCCAGTAGATACGCACATCTACCGTATAACCGGCCGCCTGGGATTGCGCCCCCCGAAGATGAACGCTGATAAAGCTCACGCCCATTTAGCTGAGCAATTTCCTGAGGATGCCTATTACGCCGCCCATCTTAATATCATCCGCCTCGGAAGAGAAATCTGCAAAGCGCGTAAGCCCCAATGTGAAGTCTGTCCTCTGCAAAAAATGTGTGCTTACTATGCAGAAAACTTCAGCTCCCACGTAGAGGATAATTCATGAAGAGAAGATTCCCTTTACATTCTTTTCTAATCATTACCCTCATTGAAGGGATTTTCAGCTTCTTATGGCTTTTATTCATCCCAAGCGATCCCGAGAACGCTTGGATCTTGGGGTTGTCGATAACACGCGTGATTCTCCTGGCTGGAATGCTACTGCTGCTGCTTCCATTAGCAATCCTAACATTCAAAGCCTATAAGAACGTTGAATGGTATCAAAGGGTTACGCAAAAAAGAGATAGATTTCTCAGCCGAGACGAATACATAACAATAGATTTTCTGATACCGATTGTAGGAACACTTGGTGGAATATATTTTCTCATCACCACACTTACAACAAGCAACTTACATACTCAAGGATATTTTATCCGGTTAGCCCCAATCGTTTTATGGTTGACAGTATTGAGTATTCAGAGCATCATCTATCTCTTCTATTGGAATACCACCGTCTCGAAAGCATATCTCAAGCATAATGGTTTTGCTTTATTACTTATTTTCATCACTCTTGGATTGGGTTTAGCATTACATCTCTACCTGGGGAATCCTGATCGTGAAGAAATTGCAACTTATTCCCCCAAGGACAACGTCACAATTGATATCGAAGATCAGGATATCTATCTGGTTTACAAAGAGGGCTATAACCTGCTTCAAGGAAAAAACCCCTATGCACGCGCCGCTGAAACCACAGAACTACGCTGGAACAATGAGCTTCCAACCTATTTACCTGTCATTTACTACGGTTCTTGGCTCACACACCTCGCCGGTCTTCAAGAGATCGATCAGTGGCTCAACGTCTGGCGCGGCGTTTTCTTGTTCTTCAATTTATGTGTAGCTTATCTGATCTTTCACATCGCCCATCATCGCTACCATATTACAACCCTGGGTATTTTTGGAGCTCTGTTCTGGCTATTTAACCGTTGGAATCTCCATGTCACAACCATTTATCACTTTAATTTCATCCCCATTTTCTTCCTACTGTTATCACTCAGTCTTCACTCAAAGCACAAGATCACCTCTTACATTCTCTTTGGATTATCATTGAGCATCAAACATAATGCTATCTTCTTAATTCCAATATACCTTATCTGGGCATGGCAAGATGATGAAAGCCAATCGATCAAAAACGTAGTAATCGCTGGATTATCAATTGCTGGTATTCCTCTAATTGCATCGCTACCTTTCATCATAACGAGTCCTCTTGGTTTCACCAAATCTATGTTAATATCTCTCACACGCTATCCAGAGACTCACCTCGGAGTGCTCTCTCTAGACGCTTTGCTGGGATGGGTAGGATTTTCAGCAAAAATACCGTTGGTGATTATGGTACTACTGGTTTATTTGTTATCATGGCAACGGAAACTAGAATCCTTTACGGCAGGGCTGTTGATCATGCTGATATTTGTAAATTTTCACTCAGTTCTTTTTCGCCATTATTTGGTTTGGATTATTCCACTTCTCCCCCTGGCCGTTTGTGAAACCATGCTTACTCCATCCAAGGTTTCAACTGATCCACCCATACAAGATCATATCCCCTAAAAGCGAGGCAAACGATGGCTTACATATTCCCCAGCGACGAATGGCTCCAGGCATTCAACGACAAATTGAACAGCGACGAAAAATACGCCCGTATCGCAAAAAAATGGGAGGGCGACATCATGTTCAACATCGAACCCGACGGACCGCTAACCAGGCCCATGAAACTCTACCTAGACCTATGGCACGGCGAATGCCGTAAGGCTTTCATCGTAGATGAAGAACAGGAGAGCGAATTAAACCCGGCTTTTGTGCTCAGCGCTCCTTATGTCAATTTTGCGCGCATCATAAAAAGTGAGCTCGACCCCATGCAAGCCATGATCACGCGCAAGTTACGCGTCAAGGGCAGTATGGCGTATATGATGCGTAATATTCCAGTTGTGCTGGATTTCGTGCGCTGTGCCCAAGAAGTAGAAACTGAATTGTTGGAATAAGCGTGGGATTTCTCCAAC
>JADHXE010000055.1 GCA_016783125.1 Anaerolineales bacterium | reverse complement strand
GCACTTCACTTCAAGTGCACCCCACCCCACCTGCCCTACGCTGATTTGCTAACTGCGCCGGTGTCCGCCGTTCTTCTTGACGCAGAAATGCCCTTCAGAATCCATCGGTTCTCCGCATTGAGGGCAAAGTGGACGGCCTTGAGCAACGACTTCGAGTCCCCAGCGACCTAAGGCCATCAGTTGTGATCGAGTGCACCAGAAGCGGGCCACGCTCGGTTCTTCCTGATCTTCATCATCTGCCTCATCGGCATCTTCGAAATCTTCTTCATCGCCTTCGAATTCGGGAAGCAGTTCGTGGATGACCAGAACGATCAGGTCTTCATCGATGTTGAAGCCTAGCCCGATGTTTGCTATCCGGAAAAAAGGATCCACCGGGGGGTGGATGCGCATGGCATCATCATGGTAATCCGGGGAGGAGGTGGGGAGTTCGGGATATTTTTCAGCGATCTCAGCCAAAAAGCGTTCAATACCGATAGACAGGGATTGCACCTGGAATTTCTCGGCGATCAGGGTAACGGTTTGGTGGCCTTTTTGGGCCTGAATGTAGAAGACGCGTTGGCCTGCGGGGCCGATGGCGTCGGTGGTGATGTGATCGACAGGTTGCAGGTTGATTTCTTCTTGTGGCATGATATGCTCTGCAGTATCTGCTGGGCAGATTTAGTTATGGTTTGGGAATACCAAAATCCTTACAAATTTTCTCTGCAAGACGGTTAGCAATTTCCGTATGGCGTGGGATAGTTGATGTTCGGTTGTTCGTAGGATTCCAATAAATGGAGTGTTTTGATCCTTCACGGTATAGTTCACATCCGTGATGTTTTAGATATTTCAGCAATGAATGCCGTTTCATTGGATGGGGACTAGCAGATCTTCTCGGATGACGTTCTTGCCTATAACTTCACGACGGGATAGTTCACGATTAGTTTCAATGATAAGTTGAACGGAATCTTTTAGATTCTTACGCGCTTCTTCAAGTGTGTGACCTTGGGAATTTGCGCCGGGAAGTTCCTCGACATAGCCGATCCACCATTCCCCATCTTGTTCGAATATTGCAGAAAATTTTTCCATATCGAACTCCTTACGTTCACAGGTAAGCGTCCTGCTCGAAGTATACCATTTGGGCGTGTTTCAAACGAGCCAAAAAGTTCCGAAAAAAGGGATGTGCGGGGTGTTCCCGAAGGGACGCAAAGCGCACGCCCCGCACATCCCTTTTTTCGGCTTCCCTCAAGGGAAATCTATTTTTATCTTGTGGTTGATGTTGACGACCCGCGCCCAGCCTTCGCCGATGTGCAAAGTGGTGGTAGAAGCCGGCGCGACGACAAGGCGTTGGAAGAGGTCCATATGCAACCCCAGGTAGTAGGCCGCAGCCAATTTGATAATATCACTGTGGGAAACGCACACGATAAGATCTTCAGGGTTGTGTTTTTCAACCAGGCTTTCGATAGTTTCAACGATACGGTTCTGAGCATTTGCGAAGCTTTCCCCTTTTGGGAAACGCGCCAGGGATGGGCTGTTCTGAACGGTTTGCCACAGCTTGCGGCGGCGCAACTGCTTGAGAGTCTTATCCTGCCAGTCGCCGAAGTCTACTTCTAGCAAACCTGGCTCTGGAATGACCTTCATCCCTAAGGCATCGGCAATCGGCCGGCTGGTTTCGATGGTACGTTCCAGAGGGCTGGCGTAGACAGCTTTGATGGGCGCATTAGTCAGTGCTTCGGCAAGAGCCTGGGCTTGTTTTACCCCGTTCTCGTTAAGGTGCACACCCGGCAGGCGGCCGGCCAGGCGTCCCTTGGCGACGTATTCGTTTTCTCCGTGGCGGATGAGTAGGATCGTAATCATATTCCTTCAAAAAGAAAAAATCGAAAAATGGGTGTGCGTGGGGCGTAAGCCCCACGCACACCCATTTTTCTTCACTATGCTTTGTGTTTTCGTTTTATTTCTTGGACTGTATCTTCCGAGAGTTCAGGGAGTGTCTCGGTATCGGTGATGCCAATCGCTTTTCGCTGGGCATCTCTCCACCGCTCCAGACGATCTACGACCTGGGATTCATACCCCTGGTCGGTGGGGTTATAAAAATAAGTGCCCAGCAGTCCGTTGGGTAGATATTGTTGGGGGATGTAGTGACCGGGTCCATCGTGGGAATATTTGTAGCCTTTTCCGTGTCCCAGGGCGACAGCGTCTCGGTTGGCGTCTCTCAGGTGCAGGGGCACATCGCCGACGCCGTCTTTCTCAATCAATTGGAAGGCTTTGAAGTAGTGGGTGGTAGTGTTGGATTTTGGTGCGGTGGCCAAGTATAGTGTTGCTTCTACGATGGGGAAAATACCTTCGGGCATACCGATGTATTCGAAAGTTTGGGCAGCGGCGTTGGTGACCACCAACCCCATCGGGTCAGCCAGGCCGATGTCCTCCCCTGCCAAGATCAACAATCTACGCACAATGAAGCGCGGATCTTCTCCGGCGTAGAGCATTTTAGCCAGCCAGTACAGGGCCGCATCAGGGTCGGAGCCGCGTACCGATTTGATAAATGCTGAAACCGTGTCGTAATGGGCGTCGCCGTCTTTGTCGTAGAGCACAGCCCGGCGTTGGATGGAATCCTGAGCGACTTCCAGGGTGATGTGGATGGTTTCATTTTCCCCAGGGGGTGTGGATTCAACAGCCAGTTCTAAAGCGTTGAGGGCATTGCGCGCATCCCCCCCGGAAACGTGGATCAGGTGCTGCAGGGCGTCTTCGTCGAGCTCAATTTTCCGGTCGCCATAGCCGCGTTCGTTATCACGCAGGACGCGTTCCATCAATGTGCGAACGTGCTGTTCTTGCAGGGTATGCAGTTGGAAGACGCGCGAGCGCGAGACCAACGCTCCGATGACTTCGAAGTAAGGGTTCTCGGTGGTGGCGCCGATCAATGTCAAAGTGCCGTTCTCTACATGCGGCAGTAAAGCATCTTGTTGGGCTTTGTTCCAGCGGTGCACCTCGTCGACGAAGAGGATGGTCTTCTTCTGGTAGAGCCGCCGTCGTTCCAGGGCCTCGTCTACAACCTGTCTCAGTCGCGGCTTGCCATCCAGCACCGCGGAGAGAGTCTCGAAGTGCGATTTGGTCTGGTTGGCGATGACCATGGCCAGGGTGGTTTTGCCGGTGCCTGGAGGCCCCCATAGGATGATGGACGCGAACAGCCGGTCAGCTACGATAGCGCGCCGCAGCAGCTTACCCTCGCCGACGATATGCTCTTGTCCCTCGAATTCGTCCAAAGTGCGTGGACGCATGCGGGCGGCGAGAGGTGCTTCATGTTTGAGCTTTTCTTTCATGGCGTGATCGAAGAGGTCTTGCATGTCCCCATTATACCCATTATTTAGAATATCGGTTCTAAAATATTTGGGCCAAGTTCATAGCCTGATGTGTTCAATTTTTACGAAATACCTTCAATGGGTACCCCATCAAATTTACACACCGCCAGATTCTTTTAGTGACGCTTTTTTTATTGTGTCCCACAGATGCAATGTCTCCACCCCCATCTTCCTGGCTTGGCGATCAATGTTTACTTCATCAAATGAGCGGCTTACTTCTGGATCCAAATCGAGGTATTGATGAACCATCATGTCATAGATATCAGTCTCGTGTTTACGAGATCGGCCTTCAGTCCATGCCAGTAATTTCCCAATGATCACATCTTCAAGGCGCGCACACCACACATCGAATGACCCCTGTCCTGGAATTTCTACCGTGCGCCGTACACGATTTTCGAATGCCCGCACATATTCTGATGTCATCGTCAAAGGTATCAAGTCAGCCTTTTCCCCGCGATTTGTGTCGATGATGTTGAACATAATCCCCATACGAATCGAGTTGCGGATCATTTCCGGATCGGCATAATAACGGGGTAAAGGATATGTATTGGCAAGGGCCTGAACATGTTCTTCCTCGAGGTTCACGATCATGTCAATATCGTAGGTCACGCGCGTCAACCCATATACGGTTCCTGCAAATGCCCCGATGATCATATAAGGAGCTTTGATATGTTCCAGGGTTAGCAGAATGCCGTAAAACAGGCTAAGGTCGGGAGAACGAGGTTCGGGCATGCGATAATTCTTCGATCAATCTCAGGTTTATTTCCCGGTCAGACAGGTCGGGATAACGCTTACGCATACGGCCGCGCATCAATCCTACGGCCAACTCGCGGGCATCGAGCATGACTTGAATGCGCCTCGCAGGGGACAAAGACGCCCGCAATCGCATCTGAGCAATATCCACAGGATCAAATGTGTATTTCGCTTCTTGTGCCATAATTAGATTATAACATCTGGGGTTTAGTGAGGAAGCGTATGCCAGTCTGGTTCACTGCCGATACCCATTTCGAGCACACCAACATCATATTCGTACTCGAATTTGGGCATGGCTCATTTTGAACCAAAAACACCCTTCGTCGAGCTCAGGACATGCCTTTGCAATTAGAGCCACAGGTTTGCTTCGCTTTGCGTGCCTCTGGCATTGCATGCCGTTGGCATCACGAATTTTTCATGGCTTTATTTGTGCAATTCGGCCTATTCGTGCATATTCGTGTTTTCTCATGCTTTGAATTTTGTATGTTCCTGTCCCTCGAATTCGTCCAAAGTGCGTGGACGCATGCGGGCGGCGAGAGGTGCTTCATGTTTGAGTTTTTCTTTCATGGCGTGATCGAAGAGGTCTTGCATGTCCCCATTATACCTGTTATGGTTGTAGCGCATACACACCAGTATGGATGTGAAATTTTGGAGGATAGAATGTTTGATTTTACGGATAAAGTAGCATTGGTGACAGGTTCATCCAGAGGTATTGGGCGTGAGATTGCCCGGATGCTCGCGCAGGCGGGTGCGAAAGTTATTATCCACTATGTGCGTAATCGTGAGGCAGCCGATGAAGTAATGCAAGCATTGGGTGGAGAACCGCACATCATTGTGCAGGCAGATATGGGCGATGCAGAAGCGGTGCGAGCGATGGTGGAACAGGCCATTGATCGATTTGGCCGTCTGGATATTCTGGTAAATAATGCTGGAATCTACGAGGCGCATCCCATCGCTGATGTGAGTTATGAGCAATGGCAAGAGAGTTGGCAGCAAGTGATCAATGTCAATTTGTTGGGGGCTGCGAATGCCATCTACTGTGCGGCACGGCAAATGATCAAGCAGAGAAGTGGCCGGATCATCAATATTTCCTCGCGCGGCGCATTTCGTGGAGAACCCGAATCGCCTGCCTATGGAGCGAGTAAAAACGGCATGAATGCGATGAGCGGATCACTCGCAAAATACCTGGCCCCCTACAATATCTACGTCGCGACCGTCGCTCCGGGCTTTGTAGAAACAGAAATGGCAGCTCAAAGTCTGGCAGGAGAAAGCGGTCGGCAAATCCGAGCGCAAAGCCCACTGAACCGTGTGGCACGCCCGGAAGAAGTTGCCTATGCTGCTCTATTCCTCGCCTCTGACGGTGCAGAATTTAGCACCGGAACGATTGTCGATGTCAATGGAGCATCGTATTTACGGCAATGATGAAGATGACGAAGCCAACCTTCACTAGGATTTACGTCCTTCGAGAAAAATTCACCGAAAAGAGGGGTGTGTGTGGTGCTTGCTTTGCGCGCCTACGGCGTGAGCGAAATACTGTGAACTACTGAATTATTTTTTTTGAGGATAAATAATAGAGCACTATTGCCAAGGGAAAAACTAAAACTGAGCCACATAGGGGCAAAGAAGGGCCAGGTTTGGGTTCTAAAGCCTTTGGCGTTGTTGGTGGTTGCGGGCTGGCGGTTGGTTCTTTGGTTGCTGTTGGCGGCGGGGGTGTGGCCGTCGCTGTTGGACCCGGCGTGGGGGTATCTGCAGCGGCAGCTGTGCGAGTCGGCACGATGGTTGGCGTTGTCGTCAGCCAGTGAAAGATATATCCGCCACCATCTTCGAGGCGCTCAATCGCGTCAGTAGCGTAATAAGCATCATCTATCCAATAGATGATATTGGGGTCGTCGGGATCGAGGGTGTAGGCGATATTGTATTCCTCGATAGCCCTGAGCAAATTAGCCCGGTCGCTGCCCCCAGTCGAGTACTCTTCCCAGTAGTAACGCGAAAATAGCAGGTTGGCAAATCCGAGGTGCCACAGGGCGTCATCGGGGAGCAGATCCAGGGCTTTTTCATACGCTTCCCTGCTGAGGTTGTACAGCTCTTCGCCGCCGGCCTCGTGACGCATACCTCGGCGGAGTAGGGCTGTCTCTTTGTAGATTTTCCCCAGGCGTCCCCAGGCTTCGCCGTCTTCTGGATTGTTGGCCACATTTACTCGTTCAAAGAGCACTTTCTCCCAGGCGCTGGGCATTACTATGGCGATTGATAAGTTATGCTGGTATTCTGGTTCGAGATCATCATAATGCCAGCGGATTTCTTGCCCTGCCAGCATCGCCCCGGGAGAAGTTTGACCCCATCCCGGAGATGAATCGATAAATACGTTGTGATGATTGGCCTCATAGGGCAAGCGCACGATCAGGTCGGCGCTGCCGATGGTATCTTTCCACCCGGCGCCGGTTTCGAGTAAATATTTGAACGAAATGAAGGGATATTCACCGGTTCCCTCGAGGGTGTAGGAGACTTCAATGAGTACATCCTGCCCAGGGGGGAAGCTGACTTCAAATTCAGCCCATTGGATCGGATCATCAAAATCACCGCCCATGTATTGGGCTGGTTTTGTAGATGCCGGGCTGCCGTCTACACGGACTTGCAGGTCATGGATTTCGGGGTAGTTATAAAAGCCATCATTCGAACTGGTCGGGAAGCGCACCATTAGGATTTCGGACTCATTCCCAAGGTTCTGCATCTGGAACTCGGCTGTGACGCGGGCCTGTCCAAGACTCCCTTCGGGAGCTTCAGCCAATACTTCGATGATTACCGTTTCAGCGACCATGCGCACCTGAGTGACCTCGGTGCCGGGGTGTGGATTGGCTCCAGGCGGCATTTCTGGGGGTGCCACATCCGCGCTGACAGGCTTAGCGGTAACAAAGCCAATGAGTATGGTCAGGCAAATAACGAGGGAAACCTGAGTGATCTTTACATGCTTGAATGGCAGATTGGTTTTCATTTTGTCCATCATCTTCGTTTTTATCCTGGCGACAATAGTAGTATTTAAGATTGTTGTAACTGCTCAACCATAGAGAGAAAGTTCCCGAAAAAAGGGTGTGCGCGGGGGCAAGCGCAGCCGCTTTGCGCCCACGCACACCCTTTTTTCGGAGTATCTCTCCTTATAACCAGAGTAGTTATCGATTATTGATCATATCGATCTGCTCTTGGGCGTAGACCCGCGCTTCTTCAAGACCAGGATCGCCTTCGGTCCAATCGATACAAGCTTCGAAACTCCGAGTGGCTTCATCCCAACCTTCATCTTGAACGTAGAGTTCCCCTTCGGTACACAAGATGAAGTGGTATTGGGGGTATTCTCCTTCAGGGACGAGATGGATGGCCTGATTGATAGCATTCAGCGCGCCTTGGATATCGCCGTTCCCTCGTAACTCTTCGGCTTGGGCATAACATTCTTCGGGCGAACCACATTCTGAGGAGCCGGTGGGAAGCGACTCGATTTGCGTTTGAGCGAAATTGCGAATATCTTCGAAATCAGGATTATCTTCCGTCCAGGCCATGCAATCTTCGAAGCTCCATGTGGCTTCATCGAAGCGATCTGATGCGACGAGCGCTTCTCCCCTTTGGCACCACAAATGGGCGTGGGGTGGATGCTCATTATCAGGCACGTAGCTGATGGCTGCATCAAGGGCAGAGATGACGCCTTCGAGATTGCCACTACCCCAACCTTCTTCAGCTAAAGCCTGGCACTCATCAATGGATGCACATTCCGCACCCCCGCTTCCAGCCAGCTTAGGGATTCCCCAGACAAGTAGCGCTGCAATTGCTGCGATGCCCAGGATGCCGAGGATGATGGGCAGTGGTTTGATCTGTCGGGCGGCTTTGGGTCTTGGCCGCGGCTTCTTGACTGGAGCAGGCTTTGGCGTCAGTTTTGGCGCTGGCGGTTTGGGAGGCGGCGTTTCTTCCGCTTCCATCGCGACGGTGGCCTTCGCGGCGACATCTTCTTCTCCTGGGGCCATGGCGACAGTGGGCTTGGATGCGATGGTCGGCTCAGGTTTGGGATGTTCTTTGGATTCCATGGCCACGGTGGCTTTACTGGCGATAGTCGGTTGCGGCTCAGGCGCTTCGGGCTGCTGGCGCATCGCTACCGTTGGCGGTGGGGTTGGTTCGATTTCCATCGGTTCTGCCTCCGCTTGCGCTTCGGCATCAGCAGCACCGAGGTCGGGTTGAACATCCCTCTTGGGGGCTTCGACCATCGTCTCAGCCATGGTAACTTTGGTGAAATCGTCAAAGGCTGCCTGGGCGGCTTCGACCATCTCAGCAACTGATTGATAGCGGTCTTCAGGTTCCTTAGCCAGGGCTTTGACGATGACCGCTTCTAATACTCGGGGAATATCATCCCTGATGGTGCGCGGCGAGGGCAGCGGTTCGTTGATATGCTTATGAATCACAGCCAGCGGGGTATCGGCATCGAAGGGTACCTTGCCGGTGACCATCTCGTAAAGGATAATGCCCAAGGAATAGATGTCGCTCGTTGTGGAAATATGCATGCCCTTGCCCTGCTCGGGGGACATATAGGCGGGCGTGCCGACTAGCGTGCCGGTGACGGTGAACTGCGTCTCGCTGACGATGCGGGCGATGCCGAAATCGGTCAGCACCACGCGCCCGGACTTACTGAGCAGCACGTTGGCGGGTTTGATATCGCGGTGCAGCACGCCATGGCGGTGGGCATAGTCGAGGGCTGAGGCAGTCTTTCGGAAGATGTGAGCCATCTCTTGGATGGCCAGGGGCCCGCTGGCTTGGATCAGGCGATCTTTGAGCGTGCCGCCATCGATGAATTCCATCACCATAAAATAGTACTCGTCGTCGATATCGATATCGTGAATCTGCACGATGTTGGGATGACGCAGTGCAGCGATGGCCTTGGCCTCACGTTGGAAGCGGGCTTGAAAATCTTCTCCTTCGGCCAGAAAGCCATGCAGTACTTTGACCGCCGCGTAGCGTTCGAGTTGAGGGTGATATGCTTTATAGACTTCTGCCATGCCCCCGCGGCCCAGGCGTTCGGTGATCTGGTATTTGCCCAGCGTTTTCCCGGATAGACTTGCCATGCGCGTGCCTCCCGATGATAGGTGTGAACGATATTGATATTATACAGGAATTCTTCTGATTATTGTATTCATCAACAAGTGTTTGAACAGCATCCCCTCTCACGCCAATGCTTTGCACGCCTGCCCCGCCAGAGGCGCGCACACCGAAGGTGCGCAAAGCGTGGCGACACGCGAAAATCGGCACACCGCTTATTTTCGGTATATTTCTCATTCATCTGTGTAAGTCCTGCTATAATAAGATCAAGTCTGAAAAACATTTTTGTTTTGGGCGATGCCCCAAAAACTAAAAGCGAGATTCCATGGCCAATGGCAAACAAGTGACACTCTTCGCGTTGGATTGTGGGGCGACTAACTGGCGCCTGTACAGGGTGGGTTATCGCCTGAATGGCAATATGATATGTATCTTGGGGGACCCTCAACCCTCGCCGTTGACCAGCTTCTCAGAACGAAAACTACCCGCCATTATCACGCTCAATCCCGAAGGCTCGGCCATCGAGAGTTTCGGTGAAGTATCACTGGGGCAGCTTGAAGATGAAAACGCCCGCGAGCGCGTGCGGGAGTATTTCAAGCCTTGCATCGGCGCGCATCTTGAGGCTAACCCGCTACCGCATCAGAAACGCTACACCCACGCCCAGGCTTTGGAGTTCACCCGTATGCTGCTCGAGGCTGTGGTGGATCAGATCCGCAGCGAGAAGTGGCGGGCGAGCGCTTTTGATGAGCGCGCCCGTTTTGCCTTTGCCTATCCGGTACACTGGGGCTACGATCATGGAGGGGTGATCCTGGAAGAATTCAAAGCCCTGGTATGGCAATGTTTCCCTGAGAATATTCATACGCAGATCGATTTCGTTCCTGAACCGGAAGGCGCCATCTTGAGCTTGAAACGCCAGGGATTGTTAGGGGGCACATCTGGGAATGGGGTGACCTTGATCACCGATGTCGGCGGCAGCACCACCGATATCGTCGCCGGGCAGATTGACCCGCGCACCGGGGAGCTGTTGTATCTTGGTCATTATGGGGAGCCTTTTGGCGGTGGGCTGTACGATGCCGAGATGGCCAAATATCTGGCCGACGCGCTACGCGTACCCGCCTCTGCCCTGGCTGATGACCCATCGGCGCTGATGACCCTGCGCATCTACGCGCAGCGCTTGAAGGAATCCCTCAGCCGTCAACTGCTGCACGGGGGCGCTGGGCGACCCGATCACACCGCCCAGCGCATGATCACCCTGGTGATGCGCGATGGCCAGGTTTATCGCCGACTGGTGGTACTCGATCAAAGCCTGTTCGATCAGATCGCTGGTCATCTGGATCAGGCCTTCGAGGGGTTGATCGCTAAGGCCATCAAAGCGATTGGGTTGACCGACAAGGATATTGGACAGGTCGCGCTGGTCGGAGGGGGGGTGCAGTTATTCAGCATCATCCGTCATTTGCGGGAACGCTTTGGGAATGAGAAAATTGTGCTGGCGGATAACCCTGACGAGATCGTAGTGCGCGGGGTGGGGCTGGCATATGGCGCTTCGATGGGAACCCTGGAACCCGGTGCCAGCCTGGTGATCGAACCCCCCCCTGTGGCCGACCCTGCACAAGATGCCGACCTTCACAGGGAGGCAGATCCCGTCTCCGAGGCTGGGTTGCAGCTAGTCTCGCCCGATGGGAGGGTCTACCCCTTGAACATTGGCGTGACCAAAGTAGGCCGCGCCCGCGAGAGCCATGTCTGGTTGGAGAGCGATAAAGTTTCCCGCGACCACGCTGAACTGCACAGAACTGATGATGCGCTGGAGATCATCGACCTGGGCAGCACCAACGGCACATTCATAAATAATGAACAACTCCAGGCGAATCAACCCCGCGCACTGGGCGTTGGGGATGAGATTCGTTTTGGTGATCAATCCTTCTTCATTGAACTCGGATAACTACTAAATGTCAACTTGGCGAGGAAAGCCCGAAAGTGGGGGGAGAGAGCGGGGCGCAAAGCGACCCCGCTCTCTCCCCCCCAATTTCGGAGAAATCTTCTCTTCGGTAGTAAAACCAGGCATTGTCAAAGTAGTTATCACGAATGGCACGAATGAACGAATTTTGTATAGCTCACAAACCCGTCCTCGGGTGCGGAGAAGTCGCCCCGAGGACGGGGCTCAGAGCGGCTAACATGCGTTATTCGACTAAATTCGTGATTTGATTGTAGACGGAAATATTCATGACTGATGAAACCAACTTGATTCCCGCTGACCCTGAATTGACCCCCGAAATGCTCATGGAGGCTGGCGACGCCCTCTCTAAGTCGCTGCTGTTTGCCTTAGGGCGTGATTATCTGGATGGCCCCATCTTCGTCAATGATTACGTGCGCATGGCCGACGATGCCGTTGATGCAATTCCCCAACAACCTGATTTGGCTATCCTGGAGCTGGAGCAGGTCGGCAAGCCGGTGCGTGACGATATGAGCGAGTATTTCACCGCCATTCAGACCTCCCTGGCGGCTTGTCACGATCCACGCTACGCTCTGCTCTTCATGATCTCCAGCGACGGTTTGCGCAACCGCATTTACATCGGTGTGGTAGCCCGCGAACCCGGCACACAGCCGCGCCTCTTTGCCAACCAGCTGGGGCAATTCCTATGTTCCAATTGGCCGGGGACGCGCGTAAAGCTCGTCGAGGATTACCAGCAGATTGCCGAGCGCGTTCATGTCCCGCTGAGTACTTACCGGCATGTGCGCGCCTTTACGGGCATCCCCTCAACCAAAAACGTCGATAAAGCCCAGAATTACCCCCAAAGTCTAGACCGATTCATGCGCGGTTTACGGGGCAAGCCGTATCTCTATATGGTCATCGCCGAGCCGCTGCCCGAAAGTGAAGTCGGCGAGATCATCTCATCCTGCCATACCTTATCGGGGCAGGTTCATGCTTTCACCCGGTCTACCTTGCAGCGCAGCAGCAGCACCGGCAGCACGGAGAGCATCTCGCGTTCGGAAGGCGAAACTGAATCAACCGGAAAAACCAAGGGTACTTCCGAGAGCACAACCGAGGGCGCCAGCAAGGGCGTTTTAGGGACGGAAATGGCCAAATCATCTGGCATGACTAAAGGTCTCAAAGGTGTCGGCCTGGGGGCGGTATCGGCCATGTTAGTCGCCGCGGGAGGTCCCTTCCTGCTATCGGGGATGTTGGGCATGTTCGGCCAATTGCTGCCCTCCACCAGCAGCTCAGCTGTGCGCGGTGAAAGCCTGACGGAATCTGAAACCACGGGCCGCTCGACCAGCCAGGCCATGTCCGAAGGCACATCTTCAAACGAATCGCTTTCTTTTGGACGCGAATATCTCAACAAACATGCTGAGGCCTGCGAAAAGGCACTCGCCCAAACCGTGCAGCGCTTCGAGACGGCCAAGGCGCAAGGCTGCTGGAACGTGGGCGTCTATCTGATCAGCGATCAGGGCGAGACCGCCGCCCAGGCCCAGGCGCAGCTCAAAGCCCTGGTCAGCGGGGAGAAGACAAGCTTCGAACCGATGCGCGTGCATGATCTTTCTCCCGTGTGGGATGGACCGACCCAGGTGGCACTGGATGCCTTTTATCAGCCGCCTTTGAAGTTGTTCGCCCCGGGCGAGAGCGAAGCGATCCAGCATCCCATCGGGAATGCCTTCGAAGGCCTGACCACGCCGATGAACACCGAGGAGCTTTCGCTCCTGGCAAATCTGCCCCTGCGCGAGATGCCCGGTATGCCCATGCAGCCAACGGCTTTCTTCAGCCTCAATCCGCCGATACCAGAAGACCCGGCTAAAATCCTTGCCCTGGGCAACCTGCTGGAGGGCGGGGAGGAGATCCCCGGGCTGGGCTATGATATTGATCTAGATTCCCTGACGCGGCATATCTTCATCACCGGCATCACCGGCAGCGGCAAATCCAACACCTGCCGCCGCATTCTGACGGAGATGATGGAGAGCGGCAAGAACTTCTTGGTCATCGAGCCTGCTAAGGATGAATATGTGCAGTTGGCTTTGGCCTATAATCAGGCTGGAACATTCGACCGCCAGATTGCTGTCTATATGCCGGGGCGGGGGGAGTGGGGCGGGCAGCCGCTAGAGCAATTGCACCTCAATCCCTTCGATATCGTCCAAATCCCTGGGGCCACCACGCAGGTCATGCCCCACATGGACCGCCTGAAATCGATCTTTAATGCCAGCTTCCCCATGTATGAAATCCTGCCGGTGATTCTCGAAGAAGCGTTGGTAGACCTCTACGATAGTCAGGGTTGGTTGGATGAAACCCTGCCTCCGGATGGCATAGGCCGACCCACATTGGAGCAGCTCCACAACCGCATTTCTGGTTTGGTGCGTGGCAAAGGATACGAGGAACGCATTACGGCCAATATTACCGCCGCGCTGCGCACGCGTATTGGCAGCCTGCTGCGCGGTTGGAAAGGCAAGCTCTTCGACCAACCTTTCTCCACCCCCTGGGCCGACCTCTTCGACCGCCCGGTGGTGGTCAATTTGCAGTATTTGGGTGATGATGCCGACAAGTGCTTCACCATGGCGCTGCTCTTGAACTTCATGTACGAATACCGCCAGGCCCAGCATGAGAGCCTCGGTTCGCCGGAGTCCAGCGAGCTGCGCCATCTGGCGATCATCGAGGAAGCCCACCGCGTGCTGCGCTCGGCCCCCCAGCGGGCTGACTCCGCCAACCCACAGGCCAAGATGGGTGAGATGTTCGCCGATATCCTGGCCGAGATGCGCGCTTACGGGCAGGGTATGGCCATCATCGACCAGGTGCCCGCTAAGTTGGTGCCCGACGCTATCAAGAACACCAATCTTAAAATCATCCACCGCTTAGTGGCTGCCGATGACCGTCAGGCTATGGCCGGCGCTCTGGCCCTCGACGAAGATCAGGCCAAAGTCATCGCCAGGCTCAAGGTCGGCCAGGCCATAGTCTGCGGCATTCAAGATGATATGGCTTCCTGGGTCAAGGTAGCCTATACGCCGATGCCGAAGTTACAGTAAACGGTAAACTGTTTACTGTATACAGTTTACAGGAGTTCCCATGACTAGTCCCCTCCCCGCTTCCACCATCAAACAGACTATCATTTATCTCAACCTGCTCTCCTTTGTTCCGCCGGAACGGATGGGCGAATTGCCTTCCCCGCGGGAGAGTTTTGGGGAGGACTGGACCCGGGCTGTGGAGGCTGCCTCACGGCTGATCGTCGCTTTTCAGCAGGCCAGCCGCGACCCAGGGAGCGAACTTGTGGCTGAGTTGGCGCGTGCAGCCCTGGGAGCCGATTCGTCCCCGGGGGCTTGCCGCGCTTTTCAGGATCAAATGCAGGCTATCTCAGAGCTGCCCGGCCGTGCCAAATTCGATAACCGTCTGCACCGCAAGAAGGGCTGCCGCTTCTGCGAAGTCCCCTGCCGCTATGGATATTTCTCCCTGATTTCTGAGCCTGATTTCAAATCACTGCAACGCGCTCTGGAAACAGAAAACAGCAAATCGCCCCAGGATCAACAACCCCTCCAGGCGATTTGGAAGTACACCCTCAATCATCTCTCACAGACCCTGGATGCAGGTCAATGGAATATCCCAGCCGATCACCTGGGCAATTTGTCTTACTGTCTGGCCGCACTGGCGACGGCCAAATCGCGCTACCTCTTCCCCGAGGCGCAGATGCGCAAATTCCAGGATTTGAATCAGCAGATGATTAGACAATATCAGCAGAGTAGGGAGTAGGAAGTAAGGAGTAGTTTTTATCCCCTACTCCCAACTCCTTACTCCCTACATTTGTTACTTTTTTACTGCTATCGGCGACTAACACAATAGAACAGCCAAACGAATTAATACCAAAAAGGAGCGACCGATGTCCGAGCTAGAGATTACCCAACCCGAAGAAAACCTGGAATCCACCGATGCCGGCGAGGCAACCGAGCGAGTTGAAGAACAAGCTCTGGATGACGCCACCCACGAACCCGGTGCCCGCGTAGAAGAGACGCAAACATTCGAGCAGGCCGAGGCCGTGGAAAGCGCGCTGGGCGAGGCCACGAGCAATGCTGAACAAGTCGGCGTGTCACCAATTCCCCTCCCGCTGCCCAAACCGGCCGACGGCGATGCGCCAGCAGGCGAGCTTCCCTCTCCCTGCCCCGACCCAGAAGACCTGCCTGAAGGCAGCGGCAAAGTTGAGACTACATATTCCCCCAAACCGGGCGTGCCCGACGAAGGCGGCTGGTTGGGGACTGGGGATGATGAAGGAATGGTCGTAGAATTCGAAGGTGACTTGGGGGAACCTGGCCTAGATGGCGTGGTTGAAATGCCCGAGGGCCTGGAGTTCGACCTTGCAGGCGAAGACAATACCATTGATCGTGACGACCATCCCATGGTCGAAGATCCCGAATTGACCCCAGTCTCTGAAGAGGACGACGACGATGATGGTGAAGAAGCCACACCCATCAACCTGCCCGGCCCTGTTGCCGCAGACGAAGCTTTATCTCCGCTCCCCATTCCTAACCCAGAGCCAGCATCTGAGGAGTCTGGTTCTCGTGGAGGAGGGGCTGACGAACTGGGAGTCAACATGGAACCGATCCCTTCTCCTGAGAGCCAAGGCAGAGGGGAGGGCGGCGAAATCGCTGTCGATATGGAGCCGGTACCTTCGCCTGAAGAACGCGGCGGCGTGCTGCCGATTCCTATCCCCGAACCAGCAATGGATGAAAAGGGTCCCGGCGGTGGGAGCGGCCAGGTAGCTGCCACGCCGATCAATTTGCCGTATACCCCCGATGCCGATATTGCCCTTGACCACCCCGGCACCGGCGGCAATGTAGCTATGCCCCACGACCCTAACGAGCCTCCACCGCCTCCTGATCTGCAAGGTCAGACTGAACTTTCACCCGATGATGTCAAGATGGGTGAAAATTTACAGCCTGCTCCGGATTACGATGAGATGGTCCCGTCTGAGCGATCCGTGGTGGAAATCATTGGCAAGGCCATCTCCGATGAAGAATATCGCGCCACGCTGTTTTCAGATGCGAGGGCAGCTATCGCCGGTTATGACGTGACCGATGAAGATCAAACGGCCCTGGGAGAGATGACAGCAGATTCCTTTGATTTTTTCGCAGCCGAAGTTGAAGCGCGTTTCAACCAAGCGATGTCCGCTGCTCTCGAAAGTGCGTCCGTCGAGGCGCAACAGCAAGTACTGGGGCAAGTCGTTCATGCTGTTTGGCGAGACCTCAACCCTGGAGGGCTGGCGTACATCCTGGCCCACAAAATTCCGCAAAAACATCTATAGGAAATCCCAGAAATTAATAAGCCCTCTCTATTCCAAGGATGACGGCAGCGAGGCAGCCCCAATCAATTTACCGTAAGCAGCCAGAAACCGGGTTTCTCGAGCAAGAGCATAAACGAGTTTTTGCGAACCAGAAACCCGGTTTCTTAAAAGTGTAGGAGCATCAGCGATGAACGAATTAGAAGTACTTCAACCCGAAGAAAACCTCGAAGGCGGCGATACCGGTGAGGTAGTAGAGAGCGCCGAGGAGGAGACCTTGCAAGATGCGACCTTGGATCCCGGCACCCGTATCGAGGAGACCCAAGATTACGCCCAGTCTGAGGCTGTAGAAGATGCTCTAACCGAAGCGATGGATAATACCGTACAGCGGCAGGATGATTCCACGCTCCCTGCTGCAGAACTTAGTCCCGCGCCCGAAACACCTGGAGGGGACGAGTATATAGATGAAACCGGTATACTACTTGCTGAAGATGATGGTGAAGAACGCGGCGGTGTGCTGCCAGTACCTATCCCTGAGCCTACAGATATTGAAGGTGGTGAAGAATTGGGTACTTTACCGATCCCCATTCCCCGACCAGCTTTGGAAGATGAATCCACAGGAGCGCTGACACCTTCAGAAGGATCGGGTAGAGAACAAATCGAGGCTTTACCAGTCCCAGTTTTCAATCCTGCCCTGGAAGATGATGGCGGCGGCCAGGTCGACCATGACCCCCCGGAGCAACTTGCCAAAGACCATCCTGGCACAGGTGGGTATGTAGCCGAAGCGCCGGAACCCGGCCCTCATCCCTTCCCACAGCCTGCTGCGACAGACGATCCCCCTGAACCCGAGAGACCCAATATTGAGAGACGGTTGGAAGGAGGCAGCGAACAGGTTGCCCAAGAGCCTGATCCTGTGCCAGATACTGGTCTCAGCCCTGGGTTTGACGGCCATGTCGCCGAGGATCCGGAACCGGGCGGCACCCCTCCAATGCCGGATAATGTCGCCATTGACCCTGATCCTCTCTTGAACACCCCGGAGGGCGTTGGGCAAAAGCCTTCCCCAGATCCCGATCCGCCCGGTTCCCACGGACTCAGCCCCGGCTTTGACGGTCAGGTTGCGCAAACACCTGAGCCTGCCCCTGATCCCCCGGGACTCGATGCAGAGAGACACTCTGAAGAAGGCGGCAAAGATGATGGCGGTGAGGCCACGCCGATCAACATCCCCTAAGGATGTAGTGCTTTAGGTGACAGTCACGTGTCTTCTCAATAAAGTGGGGTGCACTTGACCAAATGCACTGCCGTTACATAAGCGCACACTCAAGTGCACCCCACTTGCCCCTGTTTTTTGAGATGATGCACAGTCACTTCCAAATGCGGCTGTCACCTCCCGGACAGGTTTCGGAAAAACGTTACTTTTTCCCCGTTCCGGCGACTAAAGTGATAAAGCAAACTCAGCGTGGAATTCAAAGGAGAGAAAAATGAACGAGCTAGAAATTATTCAACCCGAAGAAAATCTAGAAAGCGGAGAGGCCGTCGAGAACGCTGAAGGACAGGCTATGCAAGATACTACTCACGAACCCGGCGCCCGCATTGAGCAGACACAGGATTTCGCCCAGGCCGAAGCCGTCGAAAGCGCCTTAGGCGATGCCATGAACACCGCCGAACAAGCGGGCGTCACGCCGGTTCCTATTCCTATACCAAAACCTGCCGGGGGTGATGCGCCAGCAGGCGAACTTTCCACCCCCTGCCCCGACCCGGAAGACCTGCCCGAAGGCAGCGGCACGGTCGAGATAAAATACTCCCCAAACCCGGGCGGGGCAGGTGACGATAGCGGCTGGCTGGGAACGGGCGACGACGACGGGCCGCCCGATATGCAGATAACCGAAGACCTGGGAGAACCCGCTCCCGCTGGCGTGGTCGAAATTCCAGAGGGCATCGAGTTCAAGCCCGCGGGCGAAGATGACGGCACAGTCAGCCGGGACGATCATCCGGTGGTCAAAGACTCCGACCTCAGCCCCGCGCCCGGAACGCCCGGAGGGGATGAGTATTATATCGACGCAACCGGGGTCATACGCAGCGAAGATGAAGAGGATGACGGTGGAGAAAAACACGGCATCAGCGATGAGCCTGCGGAGCCTCTGCCGCTGGAGCCGCCCGACCCTGATCCGGCATAGAGAGGAAATACGCTTCAGGTGACAGTCACTCCCAAAAGTGACTGTCACCTCCCTGAGAAAGCATAGAAAAAGGAGATGCGCTACTATGGACACGAATATTCCCGCTGAGAGTCTCAAGAAAACTATTTGTTATTATTACCTGTTGGCTTACTGTCCACCAGCGAACATCAGCGAGCTAAAAAAGGCTGCCCAACCATTACGCAAGAATGTGGCCGAGCAAGCCGGGATGAAGATGACTGACTATTTCAAGAAAGCTGCCCCTGGGGTCAGCCAGCATATCGTCGCCTTTCACCAGAACACCCGTGATCCAGATGGGGAGTGGGTTGAAGAATTGGCCAGCAGGGTTTCCGTTGCGGATAAAAGCCCGGAAAACGCGGAGGCGTTCCAGGTGATGCTCGGACTGGTATCCCGGCTGCCAGGGCGGGCCAAACCTGAAAACCGGCTGCACCGCCGCCGGGGCTGCCGGTTCTGCGCCGCTCCCTGCCACTACGGCTATTTCAGCCTGGTTTCAGAGCCGCGCTTTGGGGTGCTGCAAGGATTCTTAGAACACGAACTGCAGAATCCCCTGGAAGATAAGAAGCCGGTCATGGCGGTCAAATCCTTCGCCCTCAAACACATCGTAGAAACGCTGGGGACAGATAGCGGAGCGATCCACATCCACCATGAACACCTGGCCAACCTGGCCTACTGTCTGTTGGCGCTGGCGACGGCTAAATCCCGCCTGCCTGTTCCGGAAAAACAACTGGGGCTTTTCCAGCAGGCCAACCAGTATTTTAGCCGCGCAAGAACACCGGTTGCGGTTTAGAAAAGGAGTGTAACACGATGAACGGTATGGATGAAATTCAACCCCAAGAAGTTGCTGAAGTAACTGAAACAACAGAGGCCGTGAGTGAACAAACCCTGGAGGATGCCACTTACGACGCCGATGCTCACGTTGAGCAGAGCGGAAACTACGAGCAATCCGAGCAGGTCGAGACTACTTTTACTGAGGTGGTTGACAGTATTGTAGAAGCGCCCGATCAGGTGCCTGTGCAAGAAGGGTCGAAACTGACCAAAGAGGTCGATCCGGTCACAGGTCAGTCTAAACCCAGCGGCGGCGGCTCTGAAGAGACCGGTGCTGAGGAAGAAGTCCCCCTGGAAGTCGAGGAAGACCTGAGCGAGATGGAAGCCCCGGCTGGAACTGCCGTCGAAGAAGTAGACCAGACCGGCAGCGACACGAATACCGAAGCGGCAATAGCCAGCGATGCAGCCGATGCCCAGCGGGATGGGGAAGAGTATGGCGATACGACGGCGCTCACCGGCGACGAAAAGCCCGGCGCTCAGACCGCCGTGGTAGAGAAGTCCGTTGGGCTGGTCGGCGACGAGGGCGTAGACCCTGGCCAGATTGAAGAACCCCAAATCGAGAGGCACCTTCCCGAAGAGGAAATCCTGGCGGCTGGTATGGGCAAACATGGCCTGATCACCGAGGGCGCTGCAGAAAAGCAAATGCCGGGCACGAAAGAAGACATCCCAGGTATGGGCAAGGGTACTTCAGGTGGCGGTCCGCCCGTCGGTAACTATGGCGGCTCGAAAGGATCTCACGATGGGAACAGCACAGCAGGTCGCTGGTTGGATATTCAATCGATGAAAAATGACACGCCTGGTGTAGTAGCAGAGCCTGATGGGAAGGGCTTTTGGGAAAAAGACGATAATGGGGATTGGAATTATGTCGAATATGAATGGGATGATGAAGATCCCCCCGATGCAGGTACCCCTCCTGAGGGTGACCCGATTGACCCCGACTTCCCCATGCCTTACACTGGCTCGTTCGGTGACGGTGACGGCCTTCCCCCGGATACATCCCACAAACCCCCCGCAGGCCCAGATGAATGCGGCTTTCTGCAAATGATAGCCAGCGGGAAGATGGATGCCAAATCCTACTATGGCTACGGTTCCAGCGGCAGCGCCACCTTCAGCCCCAGCGGCGGCGGTGATGAAGATGACTCGGCCCATTTCCACGGCGGCTTGAGTGGTGGTGATCGTGTGTCACCGTCCCCTGACCCGGATGACTGGGATTACTATACCCCCAACGTGCTGGCAGAAGCCCTGGCGCGGGCACAGGCCAAATAAGGTGTGTAGAAACGAAAAACCCAAAAAGAGAGCAACCGATGACCGAACTAGCAGCTTGTCGGAGAAGTCCGAGTTGCTGAATGGATAGAAAGTGATAAAAAGCCATGATACACTTTCAAACTACAATGAAACGAAAACGGGAGATTGTCATGGCAACGCCCCGAAAATTCAAGACCGTAGATTAC
>JADHXE010000054.1 GCA_016783125.1 Anaerolineales bacterium | reverse complement strand
TACTATATCTGCGCGTTTTGCCCTAAATTTGCCTCGCCACGGTTCGTTTTAGATCATTGGCAAGGCCATTAGCCGCTCTTTGGGGTATATTTCGCTCCTTTTGGTGGTGACATCCCTACTTCTCCGACAGCCTGCTAGAAGTTATTCAACCCGAAGAGCAATTGGAAGGCGGCGATGCCGTTGAAAGCGCCGAAGGGCAGGCCCTTCAGGATGCAACCCACGAACCCGGCGCCCATATCGAGCAGACGCAGACCTTCGAGCAGTCAGAAGCCGTGGAAAGCGCGCTGGCCGAAGCCATGAACACCGCTGAACAAGCCGGTAGTCTTCCAATACCCCTTCCCAGACCGGCAGAAGAAACTATGGGCGTAGCCTGGGAAGAACCTGGCCCCGGCGGTGGACAAACTGATCTTTCACCTTTGCCTATACCTAATCCAGAGCCAGCATCTGAAGAGTCTGGTCCTCGTGGAGGAGGTGCTGAGGAACCAGGAGTCAACATGGAACCGATCCCCTCCCCGGAGAGGGTTGGAATGGAGGAGGAAGGTCCTGGCGGTCCCGGCGGGGATGCTGCTATTGATCCTGAGCCCATCTGGGATTCTCTTGAGGATGCCCGTGGCCTCAGCCCCGGCGTTGATGGCAATGTCGCCGAAGAGCCGGAACCGGGCGGCACCCCCCCAACGCCAGACCTTGTAGCTCAGCCTCCCACCCCTCCTGATTCTCCAGGGCCTAATCTTGGGGCTGAAGGTTCAATTCCCGGTGATGCCCAGGGACTCAGCCCCGGCTTTGATGGGCAGGTTGCAGAGACTCCGGAGCCCCCTGATCCCCCTGGTCCAAACCGCGGCAGCCACTCCGAAAATGGCGGCGAAGCCACACCCATCAACCTGCCCGCAATGCCTGGAGATGATAACGAAGCCACCCCGATCAATTTGCCGTAGTGATAAACCAGGTGGGATGCACTTCGCTTCGCATTGCGTACCCTGTGGGTATGACGCGCCTATGGCGGGAAGTACACCCTACTTATCAGGACTTACGCAGATGAATGAGAAATATACCGAAAGTAAGGGGTGTGCCGGGTTGCGGAGCAACCCGGCACACCCCTTACTTTCGGGCTTTTTCCATCGCCAGTGCGTAAGTCATATGACTTTTTTTACCGGCTGCCCATCGTCACTAGTACATAGCCATCTTCATTGAGATAGCGCTGCGCCGCCTCCTGGACTCCCCCGCGCGTGACTCCGTTGATCCGGGCGATGGCTTGCTCGAAAGGCTCTACCTGGTATAACAAGCCCTCGATCCCAAAGATTCCCGCCACAGATAGATTGGTCTCGAAGCGCCGGGTCAGCGTGCCTGTGTAGTTTCCTTTGGCAGCAGCTAATTCACCTTTGCTGATGCCGCTCTCTCTTAGATCAGCCCACTCATCCAGGATAGCATCTTGCACAGCGGTCAGGTTCTCGGGGGCACACACAGCGCGCACGCCCAGAAATCCTGCATCCTCATAAACCGAGGAGACTGTGTTGATCGCGTAAACCAGGCCCAACTCTTCCCTCAGGCGCTGATAAAGCCGCCCGCTGCCGCCCATTCCCAAAATCAATTCGATAACTTTGAGCGCGCTGCGGCCGGGGTGTTTCAATCCTACGGTGGGCACACCCAGCAGCATATGGGTACGGTGGATATCTTTCTCTACATGTGTCCCGCGGGGTTCGGTCAGCGCAGGTTCATCAACCGGCTCAGGGGGTTGTTCGATGCCAGTTGGGGAGTCATCGAATGTTTTTTTAGCCAGCCTTAACATCTCTTCTAAAGGCACATCTCCGCAGATCACCAGCAGGGCGTTGCCGCTGACGAAGCGATTCTTGTAGAAACCATGCAGAGTCGCGACATCCAAATCGCGCAGCCCCTCCACCGTGCCAAGGATGGGATTTCGTAAAGGATTTTGCAGCCACAGGTTTTGCAGGAACAGATCGTACAGCACCCCGCTCTGGTCGCGGGCCCCCTGGATTTCATTGAGAACAACCAGCTTCTCTTCTTGAAACGATTCGTCTGAAAGCCCAGGGTTCAAGATAATATCCCCAAGCAGATCCAAGGCCAGAGGGAGATCATCGGTTAATGTGAGGGTGTGTACAGAGATATATTCGCGGCTGGTGTGAGCGTTGATTTCCCCGCCGCGAGCTTCAATGGTCGTGTAGATATCTCGAGGAGCGCGCGATGTGGTGCCTTCAAAGAGCATGTGCTCGGTGAAGTGCGCCAGACCGGGATAACCCCCATCGAAGCGGCTGCCAGCCCGAACGTAGAATCGAGCAGCCACTGTGCGCGTCCCCGGGCGGTGGATGGTGATCAGTCGGAGTCCGTTTTCTAGTTTCGTGTGTTGATATTCCACGGAGAAATTCTATAAGGAAAGCAGGAACGCCGGTAGGCGGAAAAAAATCCTGCTTTCCTGGTTTCCTTATAATAAACCCGATTTGCTGATGCGTTCGTCTAAGTCGGTCATCCACTCTTGCAGGTTTTCAGGCTCCATCTCTTTGAGGGCGGCGATCTCCGCGGGGGAGAGTTGGTAGCCAGCTCTTTGGAGGGTGGTTTCAGGTGATGCGAAAAAGTTGTTCCGGAAATCTTCATCTCCCACTAAGCGGCTGATGACTTCATTCAGGCGTTCGCTGACGGTTTCTTTTTTTTGGGGCAGTGCCGCCATAGCGAGATTGCGCAGCCGGATGGCGAAAGCAGAGTCGGGGGTGGTCTGGCTGGTGGTTTTCAACTTCTGCACGGTGTTTGCCAAATCGCCTGCCTGATCGGCATCGCCGGCATCACCCAGGGTGGCACCATCGATCTGCTCGCCCGCAAAAATGCGGTCTGTGAGATCCGCTAGTTCACCTGCCAACGTTTGTTCGTCTTTTCTCTTTGCCATAAATCCGTTCCTAGCAGCCATCTTGACAATGTTATATTACGAAAAAGATGGTCGAAATTTGGGGGTGCAGGCGGGGTTTCCACCCCCGCCTGCACCCCCAAATTTCGGGTATTTTCGGTCTATACCATTAGTCGTTGGCTAACCGAAATAAGTAACCTCAGCATCGAATTCAGCGATTTTTCCTTTACAAGCCTCGATGGCGCGGTAGAAACGCAATTTTGCTGCGCCAAGTTTGATGCCTAAGCGGTCGGCGACTTCTTGGAACGGCAGCCCATCGGCAAGGCGCAGCAGAATGATATCGCGGTGGCTCTCCGGTAGGGCGCGTAAAGCCTGTTGTAGAAGTAGCGCGTCTGCCGTGTTCCCAAGGGAATTCTCGCTTGGAGTCTGACTGGCTTTTTCGAGTTCGACTTGCTCCACCTGTCTCTCGCGCTTGCGGTAATAGTCGGCTACCCGGCGTTTGGTAATGCGATATATCCATGTGGAGAAGGAAGACCGCCCGCGAAACCCCCCAATCGAGCGCGCCACGGAAATGAAGATTTCTTGGGTTACGTCCTCGACATCCGTCTCCGGCACCAGGGCGCAGACGCGGCGGTAGACTTTGGTAAGGTAGTGGTCGTATAGCTCACCAAAGGCAGCCTGATTGCCCTGCTGGGCGGCTTCGATGAGTTTTTTTTCGTGCTCAAGAGTCCACATAATCTAGGTATCAGGTATCAGGTGTCAGGTATCAGGTATTGGGTATTAGGCTCTGTTGCCTAATCACCTAATTACCTAATACCTAATTGCCTACTAACAGCCCACAGAGATGCGCCTACGGCGATCACCGTCCAGGCCAGGGAGAGCAAACCAAATACTGCATAGATTTTATCATCTCGACCGAAGGATTCACCAGTGGATATTTTCTTCCACAGGTCGCCGCGCACGAAGCTCAAGGCCCGCTGGCGCAGCATGGGCATTTCCAGCCAATCCATCAAAAGGTAATAGCCATCCCAAAGCAAAAGAGGGTTTAAGTTGGCAAAGGAAAGCAAGATGCAGGTGAAAGCGAATTGGAAGAACCAACCCGCTAGCGCCTGTGAGGGGGTGGCGAAAATCAACAAACTACTCAGCGCCCCCAGGAAGAAGCCCGAATAGGGCCCTGCCCAAGAGACCAGCAGGCGCGGGCGGCGCGGTTCCATCCAGATATCGCTGGTATCGACGAAAAATGCCGGCATCCCCAGGTAGATCATAAACCCAGCCCGCCGCACCTGACGTCCGTAGTGCTTGCAGGCGAAAGCATGAGCGGCCTCGTGCAGCAGGATGGCAAAGAACTGGGAAAGGTACAACCCCACCAAACCCGGGGCCAGGTTCCCGCTTCCGCCTCGCAAGATAGAATATGACCCCTGCCAGGCGTGGTAGCTGAAAGCAGCCAGCCCGGCTATGGTGATCAACAAGATCAAAAGCTGAGCTGGTTTGGTGAAAACCAAAAAGACCCCGGCCTTGTACAGCTTCGTAATGATGTTGTCGATGCCGCTGATGGGGTAGGTCTTTTGCAGGAAAGTACCCACCAGCCAACTCCGCAGGCGCCGCATTCTATTTTGCCCCAGGGCCTGGGCTGTGTTGGCAAACAGATTGCCTCGTGATTCCATCAAAAAGTCTTTGGCTTCCAGTTGCCCTAATAAAGCCACAATACCCTGTAATGCCAGAGATCGATATTCGGCGAAATAAGCCACAGCCATATCCCGGAGCGTGTGCTGGCCGTCCATCAGGTTCCACAAGAAGACTTGTTTTTCGTTCAAACGCAGGTAAGTGCCGATGCGCAGGTTTTTCAGGATGTAGTATCCCTCGCCCCCAACGGTTTCCAGTTGCTTCAACGCCCAACCCAGGCGGCGGGCTGGCTTGCGCCGGGTGAAATCCCCGGCCTGCACAGTGGCGCTCCACAGGCTGGCTTGCGGCTGAGTCAACACCAAAGTTTCGTCGCCAACCTTTTCCCAAATACCCGTGTCCGTGTGCTCGGAAAAAGCAGCGCTTTGGATCTCACGCCACAGATCGAGTTTCGGTCGGACGATCAAGGTTTCGTCGTTGAGTTCGTCCCAAATATCCCCCCCTTTGCGTTCGTGAAGCAGCAAGGTCTCTTTTTCCAAATCTCCCCACATCCCGCCGGGCCGCTCCCCAAGTGTTGACCACAAGTTGAAACCACCCGCTACCCCGGGCCCCGATGTGTCCGCCGCAACCCGCTGCCAGATGTCCCCGGTTTCATTGCTGGTGGGGATGGCTGCGGAAGCGGCCGCCCAAACACCCCGTGCCACGGTCAGCTCCCCCCGATTCGAAAGACCAGCATATCTTCCCCAAACAGGATCGTATCCCCGTCCTTGAGCGTCTGTGGCTCTGTGATCGCCTGGCCATTGACCAGCGTGCCATTGGCGCTGTCCAGATCGGTGAGAGTATGCTCGTCCGCGTCCGCGTCCGCGTCTCGCACGATCTGGGCGTGGGGCCTGGAGACAGCCCGATCTTGCAGCATGATGTCCCAGCTCTCGCCGCGTCCAGCGCGCCCGATGACCATCTTCTCTTTGACGAGATCGAAGCGCGCCCCGCGTTGAGTCCCTGTGCTGATTTCCAGATAAGCCTGGGAGGTGGATTCGGGGACGACCAGTGTGGGACGAGGACTCTGCCTGGGGATGGCCAGCAGCTCAAAACGGAGTCTGACGGGCCCGATTTGGAGTTGGTCGCCATTTTCGAGTGGATGAGTGTCTCCAAGCATTTTCCCATTGAGATATGTCCCATTGAAACTGCCCAAGTCAGAGATCAAGTAACTTTCGCCGTTGAAGTGAATCTCTGTGTGCTGCCGGGAGACGCGCTCATCGGGCAAGACGATATCGCAGTCGCTTCCGCGCCCAATGATAGTGATCTCTTGGATGATCGATGTTTGGTTTTTTTCCCCTTCGGGGATTTGCCAGAATAAGCGGGCTTGCGTTGTCATCATCTTATGGGCAATCTTGAGGGCAGTTGCCCGAGTTTTCGAAATCGCCGCAGTAGCCATCGCCGCAGAGCGGGCCGTCATAACCGCCGCAATCCTGTGGACAGTTGCCGGAGTTCTCGAAATCTCCACAGTAGCCGTCGCCGCAGAGTGGTCCGTCATAACTGCCGCAATCTTGGGGGCAGTTACCGGAGTTCTCGAAATCTCCGCAATAGCCGTCGCCGCAGAGTGGGCCGTCATAACTGCCGCAATCTTGAGGGCAGTTACCGGAGTTCTCGAAATCTCCACAGTAACCATCGCCGCAGGTGCCGCAATCCGCCGAGCACGAATAAGATGTCTCATCCCATTCGCAATAACCATTGCCGCATACAGAAACATCTGAGCCGCAATCTTGGGGGCAGTTGCCTGAGTTCTCGAAATCTCCGCAGTAGCCGTCGCCACATAGGGGATCGTCACCGGATGACGAAGAGCCGGCAGTCACAAGCCAGGAGTCATAGGTGGGGACATGAATGTTGTAATATTCTTCGATGCTCCCACCGCTGCAATCGTCTACTCTCAGATCGTATTCACCCGGCTGTACATAGACATCTTTTTTGTAATCCGGTGGAATATTGGTTTCATAGGAGTCGCTATTAAGCCATTCATCTGCCTGTGGCGGTGAAAAATAGATCCGGCAGATGGTGTATGCACTCTGGTTGATCACCTCGAAAACCACGTCCGAGGTAGTATTTGTGGTGTTTTGTCCCCCCTGGCTCTGTTGATTGGATTGCGAATAATATGCGTCCGCGGTTGCTTGAGCATCGAGGGCATTGGCAGTCTGCAGGAGATATAAAGCCTGCATAGTGGCAGTAGCCTGGGCATTTAGATTTTGCGAGTCGGCAGCTGCCTGAGCATCGAGGGCGCTGGCTGAGGCGTTCGTCAATTGGATATCAATAGCCTGTTGGGTCGCTTGCAATGCCTGCGCGGCAGCGGTTGCTTCGGTATTCGTCGTTGTTGCTGAGAAGTTGCAGGCCAAACCAACAGCAAAGAGAAACACCATGAGCAGTGCAGGCTTCAGGGGAACTGAGAAGCTCGTTTTCATTTTTCATCCTAACCCGGACAAGCCGGAACCAAAGTAAGAATTTTCTCGTTTTTTGGGTAATTGTGTGCTGGTCAACAATAGCTTGGACAGTGAATTTTTATTAGGAAGCCAGGAAACCATGAATTTTTTCTTCCTGCGTTCCTGGTTTCCTTATAGAAATTCGGCTTTTTACCAAACTTGTTCAAGCTTCTGTTGACTACTACATTTTTTGGGTAATCGCTAATGAGTCCAGGTTTCTGTCATCCGTCCCCTGTCCTCAGTCCAAATATGGCGTTTCTAGCGGTTCGGGCTGCGGCTTGCAGACGCCACAGAAAACTGCGTCGGCAACGACCAGGGATTTGAGCACTTGCTTGCTCTCGCTGGGGTACACGCTGACGATGTAGTTCATGGTCTGTACGTGGTCTTTGCAAACGGATCGGCCGCAGAAGCGGCAAACAGCCTGGGCGGATTGATTACAATGCCAACAGTTCATGATGATAGCTCCTTGGTGATGAGATGATTTGGGGGCGTTTCATTTCAGTTGAAGGGAGGCCGGAAAAAGGGGTGTGCGGGGGCGCTTTGCGTCCCTCTCACACCCCTTTTTCCGGAACTTTCCAACTGCTTTAGTATAGAGCAAGCTGGTGTTTTGGTCAATCAACGTCGAGTAAGGGAATCGAAAAAAGGATGTACCGGAGTGCGTACGCACTCCGGTACATCCTTTTTTCGGAAATATTCTTTTAGTTGTTGGCTTCGAGGTCCAACAGGTAGCGCTTGCGCCACAGCCCGCCGCCGTAACCGGTCAGGCTGCCATCCGAGCCGATGACGCGGTGGCAGGGGATGATGATGGCGATGCGGTTGTCGCCGTTGGCGCGGGCCACAGCGCGCACGGCCTTGGGATTGCCGATGCGTTGGGCCTGTTCCTTGTAGGAACGCGTTGCCCCGTAGGGAATTTCCTGCAGGATTTCCCATACTTTTTGCTGGAAATCTGTACCAGGGGTGACCAAGGGCAGGTCGAATTCTGTGCGGGCGCCATTGAAGTATTCTTCGATTTGTTGGTTCAGGGGATCGAAGTGTTCGCTGGCCCCGGGGATGAATTCAGCTTTGAGTGACTTCTTCAACCTCTCGACCTGGGTTTCCAGCATCCTGCGGTCGATGAATTCTAATAGGCAGATACCTTCATCGGTAGCGCCGGCCAGCATCGGGCCTAGAGGGGTTAGCAATCTGGTTGTCACGACGATATTCTTGTCCGGGCTTTTGTTGGGCGAAAAGCCGGTCGTTTTCTTGAAAGAGTCGCTGAAACCGCTTAACGAATCGTATCCGCTTTCGAAAGCCGTGTCGATAACTTTCTCGCCGTATTTGATGCGCCCGAAGGCTTCGCTGACGCGCAGCGTGCGCTGGTAAGCCTGGAAGGTCATGCCGTGGTGCTTCTTGAACCAGCGCCGGACGCGGCTGGGATCAAGGTCTCTATCGCGCAGATCGCTGTCCTTGAGCCTGATCTCGGGCAGCTGCGCTTCGATTTCATCCATCAGCGGTTTGAGCCACTGGGGGTATTGGCCCTGATGCCCCAAGGGGTGACAAATTTTGCAAGGGCGATAACCGTGCAGCAGGGCATCGTGGGTATTGGGGAAAAATTCCACGTTCTTTTTCTTGGGCTTTCGGGCCGTGCAGGTGGGGCGGCAGAAGATACCTGTCGTTTTCACAGCGACGAAGAAGATGCCCTCATAGGTGCTGTCTTTTTCCAGAAGGGCTGTGTACATGGTTTCAGTAGTGGGTAAGGACTGATTCATTAATCTATACTCCTATTCTTACGGTTGACTGCCATACTGTAAACCATGTGTGCATAATACGAAACCGAAAAATTGACAAGTTATTGTGATACAGTATGAGGAAACCAGGAAACCAGGAAGCCAGGAATATGAGTTTTACCTTCCTGTATTCCTGGCTTCCTCATATTACTCGTGGCTTCACACCCAATCAACCTCTTCGACGGTGAGATCCCCGCCTACGTCGCCGGTGTTGACCGTGCCAGCGGGTTCGATCATCAAGATATGGCACTCCTCTTCGGCGATGGGTTTGTGTTCTACACCTTTGGGCACCACCAGCATCTCGCCTTCTTTTAGCAGTGAAATACCATCCCGAAAGGCGATCTTCAACTCACCTTCGATAATAATGAACACTTCATCTGTCTCAGGGTGGCTGTGCCAGACGAACTCGCCCTGGATCTTGGCGATCTTGAAGTGGTAGTCGTTCATCTGAGCGATGATCTTGGGCGACCAGTGCTCGCTGAATTTAGTGAATTTCTCTTGAAAGTTGATGGTATGTTGATCCATTTTATCCTCATTTCTCTAATGGGTAGGGCTTTCGCTAACAAAGACGGGAAACCCGGAAAATAAGGGTGTGTGAAGTGCGAAGTGCTGCGCACCACACACCCTTATTTTCCGGCATTTTCTCAATGTGCAGCGAAATTTCTAATGGGGTCTGCTCCTAAAAATCGCCAGGCAGACTTCGTCGACTGTTCCGGGGTCAGCAACCTGCAGCCAGGGCAATTCCGCTAAAGGGGGCGTGCAAGCGCCGTATGAGCAGATCGTGATCTGGCGGGCTTGCGCTTCTTTTTCTAACTTGGCGAACACAGTGGTGAATATTTCACCACCAAAAGGGTTAAAGAGGAAGAATACTGTGCCATCTGAGAAGTCAACTTCTCTGGCATCGGCATTGGTGAATTTTGTTCCTGTCAGGCCCAGCTCAGCCGCACGCTGGGCGGCGTAATCGTAATAGGCCGGTTCGAACTCCACCCCGACGCAGGGGATACCCGCCAGCAAGTGCACCAGCATGACAACTTTTCCCAGCCCCGATCCTAAATCATAGAAAACGTCATCCTCAGAAAATTGAACTTGATCAAAAAGTTCCAGGATCACACTGACTGGGGTAGGCTCATAGCGTACCATGCCATAGATGCGTTCTAAAGTTGGCTCTGAATGTGGTTGGGGAAATAATGTTCCTTCGATCAATCCATCCAGGTTTTCATAGCCATAATGGGGCTGCCCGCGGTCTTCAGGTGTGTAATGGGTGAAAGGCGCTAAAAGGGTGCGCAAACGCTCCCCCGTCGCTCCGCCCAGGATTTCGGCGCGCAGTTGTTGAAAGAGCCGATCATTAAAAGCTAGAATGCGGTCACCCAGTTGCTGTGCCTGCTCTTGTAATTTGGATAAATCCTGGGATTCACCGTGCGTCAGGATTAAATCATCAATGACGGCGATGAAATTTAGCGCCTCTTTGCGGGCGTTAAATTGGGACTCTTCGAAGAGGGCCTGATTGTTTTTCAGGGCATCCAGGTCGGCTTTGAGTTTGTGGAGTTTCATGGGTTTCGATTGTTCAGATCAACTGCCTAAAACCTTCTCCGCACTACCCATCCCAGTATGATAAACCCGGCAACTATAAAAACGGCCACAAGCGACGGAGCAATCTCGGATAAACTGAATTTGGTCTCCAACTTTGTGGAAGTGGTAACGCTGGGAGTTTGGCCTTCAATATCTTCGGTGTGTGTTGGGGCAACAGGAGTCTGTGTGATTGTTGGGGTAGTGCTGGGTGGGGCAAGGGTCGGCGAAGCCGTGACCGGCGGAGTGACAAGCAGGAGCAACTGCTGACCAGGGCGGATGATAGAATCCGCAGCCAATCCATTCCAAGCCATCAGATCGGCCAATTTGACATCATACTGATCCGCAATCCAGGCGAGGAAATCACCACTCTGGACGGTGTGATAGTAATTGCCGTCGCTGGCCGGAGTAAGTTGTTCGATGGCAGAGAGCGGGCGCGGGGTTGGGCTGGGCGTCTCATTTCCGGGATCAATCAACAATTTTTGGCCGATTTGTAAGGGCCAATCAGCTTTCAACCCATTCAAAGCCAGGATCGTATCCACTTGGATCTGATAAGCATTCGCGATCCGGATCAACACTTGGTAAGGCTGTACTTCGTGAACGACTTTGCCATCAGTGTCTGGGGTTGCCAATAGGATCATCCCAACCGGTGTGGGGGTGGCGTAACCCTCAGTTGAGCTGGATGGGATGAATAACTTCTGGCCGATGAACAGACCGTTATCTTTGGAGAGATTGTTCCAAACCTCCAAATCGTGAATGGTAATTTGATAAGCGATAGCAATAGACCAAAAAGACTGCCCCGACTGGACGATGTGATATATTCTGCCGTCGGCGTCGGGCGTGGCGATCTTCACCGGGATGATGATCTGCGAAACCGGGGGATTCGAGTTTGTTCCGGTTCCAGAATCACCAAGTACGGATTTGTATTCGCCGCAAGCATGTTCAGAGGTGTACGCGGCCTGCAAAATGTAATAATATCGACCATCCGGGGCTTGAGCTACGCCTGCGCCCACATGGCAGTAGGCGGGGTTGACGGCTGGCCGCATATGATCGGGGTCAGCCCAGGCCTGCATGATTACATCAATGCTCATGTTGCCCACAGCAAAATTTTCGGTAGCCCAAACTGTGGCGCCACCACCATAACCCGCCGCGGCGATTCGGCCGCGTACATCGCCTATATGCCAGGACATACTGTTCGCTGCCATGATATCAGCCGTGGATTGCGCCACGGCGTTGACAATCGGGTCTTCAATCAAAGCGGGTAAACCAGAGGAGACGCGCAAGGTGTTCATCGCCAGGATCAATTCGCTCCTGGATACTGCGCCTGATTGGGCTTGATCTTTTGCCTGGTACACTGGCGCTGATATAAACCAAATGAGCAGCAAGCTGATCTGGGCTATGGTTTGATATCGTTTGCGATGATTACTCAGCATGTAGCGATTCTAGCACGATTAAGGGGTGCAACGATTTTTCCATCAATTTCTCACTGGAATCAAAAAAGCCATCCAATGACGGATGACCTCTTTGATGGCGAGTGCCCCCACGGGGACTCGAACCCCGGTTTTAGCCTTGAGAGGGCTATGTCCTAGGCCACTAGACGATGGGGGCGGGGCTTTGGCGTAGCCAGAGCGGGGAAAATTCTACCATGCGGGTATCGCGGCGTCAACGAGGAGTGATACAATTTGGGGCATGTCTAAAAAGCTTGTTAGTAGATTCATCTTCTTGTTCATCGCTGCGGTCATCGTCGGCTTGTTGCTTTATCAGGTCCCCGTGGTCAACCGGCGGCTCTCTTGGCGGCTGGATATTGCCATGACTTATCTCAGGGGTGTAATCAACCCCGTCGAGGCTTTGCCCACCCCAAAGGTAGAATCGCGGGCCGTTTCCAATACAGTCACACCCTCACCAACAGTAGCTCCTGCCGGAACCGCAACGGGAACAGCCATCCCCACCAATGCCGGTACAGATATCCCCACCCCAACCCTGACCGCGTCCGCGTCACCCACCGCTCTCCCCGAAAAAGTTGAACTGGAAGCCAAGGGTTGGGAGCAGCAGGATTGGAATAACTGCGGCCCGGCGGCCCTGTCGGGGTATCTGCGTTATTATAGTTGGGAGGGCGATCAGTTCGACATCTCCAATCTGATCAAGCCTGTGCGGCAGGATCGCAATGTCAATATGGAAGAGATGGCTCACTTCGCCCGCAATTACGCTGGCTGGTTGAACATCCAATACCGTGTGGGCGGCGATATCGAGCTGCTCAAACAATTCGTCGCTGCGGAGATTCCGGTGCTGATCGAGGCCAGTTTCTTCTTTGACGGGGCTTACTGGCCCAACGATGATCTCTGGGCGGCGCACTATCTTTTAGTGACTGGATACGACGAGGCCGCGAGCACCTTTACCGTGCAGGATACCTACCGGGGGCCTAATCGAAGGTTGGATTTTGCTACGGTGGATGAATATTGGCAGCCCTTCAACCGGTTGTATATGTTGATTTATCTGCCGCATCAGGAGGAGACAGTGCAAGCGATCCTGGGTTCGGCGTGGGAGGAGCAAACCAACCGGCAATTAGCCCTCGAGGCCTCTCAGGCCGAAATCGAGGCGCGTCCCGAGGATGCCTACGCCTGGTTCAACCTGGGCACCAATTTGTTGTATTTCGAGCGTTACGAGGAAGCCGCGCAAGCTTATGATAACGCCCGCACCTATGGACTCCCCCAACGGATGCTGCGCTATCAGTTTGGGCCTTTCTTTGCTTATTTTCACAGCGGCCGCAATGATGACCTGCTTACCCTCACCGGCTATGCCCTGCAGCGCACACCCAACTCCGAGGAGGCGCTCTTGTGGCACGGCTGGGGGCTTTATCGCCAGGGAAATATCAACGGCGCGGTGGTAGATTTTTATGCGGCTTTGGAGGCCAATCGTTTTTATTTGGATGCGCAGTACGCACTGGATTTTGTTTTGAACCAATGATATTAGGAAAGCAGGAAGTCAGGAAATTGGACACGGACGCCAACGGCGCGCCTCCGGCGAACACGGATTCTGCGGATATTAAAAAATCCTATCCGTGTTTATCCGTGTCCTACGAATCTCTTTGATTAGTGCATTCTTTAGTTGATAAGGTAACAACTCAGGCTAAGGGAGAGATGCCCCGAAAAAAGGGTGTGCGTGGGGGACGTACGCCCCCCACGCACACCCTTTTTTCGGGAACTTTCTCTCTATAGCTGAGCAGTTACGTTGAAAGGATCATCAAATGGAAAAGCGACGTTTTGGACGAACAGGTCATATGAGCACGCTGGCTATCTTTGGCGGGGCGGCTTTATGGGAAATGCCCCAGGAAGATGCTGATGCCGTGGTGGAAACTGTCATCAATGCAGGGGTCAATCATATCGATGTGGCCCCCTCTTACGGGATGGCGGAAAAGCTTCTTGGCCCCTGGATGCCGCGTATTCGCGATCAATTCTTCCTGGGCTGCAAGACCATGGAGCGCACTAAAGATGGCGCTGCCGCCGAGATGCGCCGCTCGCTGGATTTGCTGGGCGTGGATTCCTTTGATCTTTACCAGATACATGCTGTCACCAATATGGATGAATTAGATCAAGCTACTGGTCCAGGAGGTGCCTTGGAAGCGATTATCCAGGCCCGCGATGAAGGGTTGACGCGCTTCATCGGCCTCACCGGGCATGGGGTTGATGCTCCGGCGGTCTTTCTGGAAGCGCTGGAACGCTTCGACTTCGACAGCGTGTTGTTCCCGATCAACTTCGTGCAATATGCCAATCCGGAATTTCGTCAGAACTCGGAAGAACTATTGCGTGTCTGCCGCCAGCGGGATGTGGGTACGATGATCATCAAGTCGGTGTGCCGCGCCCCCTGGGGTGAACAGGAGCAGATCTACAATACCTGGTATCAACCCTTCGATGATATAGAGAATATCCAAAAATCAGTGAACTTCGCCCTCTCTCAGGATGTCACTGGCATCTGCATGGCTGGGGATAGGCATATTTTGCCCATGGTGTTGGAGGCTTGTGAGAACTTCACTTCATTAGATGATGAAGAGCAGGGTGCGCTGATCGAGAGCGCTTCGGCATATGAGCCGTTGTTTGTGTAATTGTATCCAACCCCAGTCCGATATGCTGTTGCCTCGCCGATTCACTGACTCGTGCCGCGATACATTGACAATTGCTATGATAATATAATACACTTATCTAGAAGACACGTATCTCTGAAGGTGGAAAGTTAGATTGATGGCCCATCATCGTTTCGCGAATTTACTTTATTGCATAGGCAATTCTGTGGGAATCCAGCATTACATAACTTTATACGCACAAATTCAGAATACAAGCGCGCCAGGGAACGTGAATATCAATGGTCAGCGTTGCAGGCAGAGACCAATAATGCACTAAAACGGATAATTACCCACGCGAACGGATATGTGCCTTTTTATCAAAGGTTGTGGAAAGAGAAGGGTGTAGATATCAGCGAGATCGTCACAACCGATGACCTTTGTAATTTCCCCTTGGTGACAAAATTTGACATTCAACAACAGCCGCGCTCAGCTCTACTTAGCAGAGAAAGCAGAAAGACGAGCTTGCGCCACACATCTGGTACTACGGCGGATCCGCGCTTGGTCTTCCGAGATGAAACTGCTCGCATTTTTTGGAGCGTAACAACACGAAGACATTTTAACGAATATGGAGTGCCTAAAGGTGCTACCGTCCTACGTACGCACTCAGAACCTCACGCTCCGGTGCGTTACGAGGCCGGGACGAGTGAAAACTGGGTTCTCTGGACCCATGTTGGTGTACCAAATCTAGTCGAAACGCCCAGGCTGGCCGAACGATTAAGGGCAGATGTAATCATAGGTTCGCCACAACAATTAGAAGTCCTTGCACAATTTGTATACTCTAGTGGGGACATCCGCCCTCCAAAGGTGTGTATCAACATTGCTGAACGGCTAGACTCGGCTACCCGACAGCGAATCAAAGAAGCAACTGGGGCTGATGTTTTTGACGTATATTGCTCCAGCGAGCTATCCGTTCACATTGCATTTGAGTGCCGGGAACACAAAGGGTTTCATACTAATTGGGATTATTTAATTATAGAAGTCTTAAATCCGAATGGTGAACCAGCAAATCCTGGAGAACATGGTGAAGTAGTTGTTACAGATTTGTGTAATTATGTGTCACCAGTCATCCGCTATCGCCTTGATGATATCGTCACTTTGGCTGACAGTACATGCAGTTGTGGTCGCGCTTTGCCACTGCAAATATTACATATCGATGGGCGTGCAACTGATCAAATATATCTACAGGACGGGCGTGTTGTTAATGCGCTTCATCTAATCAAAGACTTACAAGCTTTAGTATCATGCCCATTGACTCTAGTGCAGGAAACAAGAGAATACTTCACTTTAAAATGCTATGAAATATCTACGAGACGAACGACTGTGCCAATAAATAAGATCGACAAGATTGTATCGCAACACCTAGGTGTTAGGGTAAAACTGTCAACCTGTTTTGACGAGCTTCCTGCTACATTACACAACGAGACCAGTAAATTTTGTTCTTTCATTTCCCGCATCCCGAATGAAGAAAATGCCGTATCCGACACAGCTATTTGCTAATCCTGGATAGATCTTGAAAGTCGTGGGGACATCTCTAATCTATTAGAGCGGAAGGAGGTACAAATATGGATGTTCAATGGACTCCACCTGAGATCGTGGAACTTACTTTGGAAGAAGCAATGGAACTCACGGACCTGGAAATCGTGTGCGCGGGCACCAGCCAGGATACCGCCAGCCAAGATTACCAGTAAGCAGTAGAGATGGTGCAATGCGACAAAGGTTGAATTGATGTAACCTGTCGCTATATGTGATCTATTCTCGCAGAGATGTCCCCGCTATTTCTAAGATCGAGATCATCTAGCAATTGATGTCTAATTTTTCTCTATCTGATGTAAAGAGTTTGCGTTTCCTTTTGCGGAAGGTATTAGCCTCAAAAGGGAAGCGATCATGGGTTCGTTTAGTTGACACCCAAAGCATGTCGCCTACCCTTTCGGGAAATGTATTTCTATTGGTGGAGTGGACTGAAGAGCCGGATTATCAATTAGGCGACTTGATACTTTTTCCATCGGAGCCTACTGACCTCCTTGTAGTTCATCGGGTTTGTGGTTTGAAGACCACGGAAAGTGGGGGACAAATTCTTCAAATAGCTGATCGATTGCTGATCGGCGATAAAATGGGTGGCGGATGGCTCCCCATTGAGGTAATACTTGGACGCATTGTATCCATCCGTTGGGGGGAACCTGGGACTAAGGCTACTAATATCGAGTCACGATTACACTGTTTTGTGGGGAAGTTAATCGCTGTTTTGTCAGCAAGGCAGTGGGAATATGTCAAGCATCTCTCTAAAAGACGGATTGGATCAATTAGCCCTTTATTTGGATGGAAAACACTGGATAGGTTGACGTTTAGCGCACTGCATCGGCTTGTGTGTTACGGTTACTCGATATTTTTACGCGTGACTGCTATTGCACTCCAGGAAAACAACGTCGAAGAATTGTAAAGGATGCTCATATGGTGCCAACAAATGAAATATACAAGATCAATGAAGATGTTGCGATAGAGAAACTGGAGAATGGTATTGCTGCGACAAGGCTAGGGGCTGATCGTTTGTATATCTTCAACACTACCGGTTGTGCGATATGGGATTTGCTAGACGGACATACAACACTTGATGTCATAACATCAAGTTTAGCTGCGCGATTTGGACAAGCACCGGATATTGTTTCGCAGGAGGTTAATGCTTTTGTTGATCGCTTGTTGGCTGCCGGTCTTATAGTGGGGAAACTCAAATGACAAATTCTACATCGATTAGCTATCGGAGCATTCTCCAGAATCGCAATTTTGTATTCCTATGGTTGGCTGAGTCGATTTCGTTATTAGGTGATATTGTTTTCCAGTTCTCAATCAATTGGCTCATTTTAGCAGAAACGGGATCAGCCCTCCAGATAGGTGGTAACCTGGTCGTGAGCGTAATTGCAAGGGTATTTTTTAAATCGGTCGCTGGTGTTCTCGCCGATCGGTGGAACCGCCGCTGGCTGATGGTGAGTAGTGACTTGTTACGCGGAGGATTGGTATTATGCCTGGCGACTCTTCTTTGGCTTATGCCTTTCAATATTTTGTATATCTACATCGGTAATTTTTTGCTGACCTCAATCTCAAGTTTTTTTATGCCGGCTTTTCAGGCCACCATTCCAAATGTACTTGATAAAAATGCACTTGTAGCCGGACGATCGTTAACAATGGGAACAGCCCGCTTGTTGCAGACTTTAGGGAGTGCAGCCAGCGGGCTACTTATTGCGATGTTCGGTGTGCACTGGGGAATTTTGATTAACGCTCTTAGTTTCTTTCTGTCTGCGTTGGCGATATTTATGATACGTATCTCCCGCGCTGTGCCCTCAACTCATCATCCATTGAACACTTCAGCGCTATTTGGGGATGCATTTAAGGGCTGGCAGTTTATCCGCAGCCAGACTATCTTAGCTAGTATCTTTTTGTTGTTCACGCTGACTGATTTCGGAGCGGCTTTCACCTGGCCAGTTCATGTGGTGTTTACAGAAAAAATTCTTAATGGTGGACCACAACTCTATGGATATTTGGCAACTGCGGCCACACTGGGTGGGCTTATCGGCGCCTTCTTCATAGGACGTTATAGTCATTGGTTCAATCGACACATCGGATGGAGTTACTTGATAGCGGCATCAGCGTGGGGTTTTCTTTCGATCCTCTTTGGAATAACATCTTCCCCTCTCCTGGCATTGGGTTACCGTTTTCTGCTTGGATGGGCGCTCTCGATGATACACGTTCCGATTTCATCGTTATTAGATGCTAGTGTCACCGATGAATATCGAGGACGCGTATGGGCTACGATTGGAATAGGTAGTAGCCTCGTCACACCGATCTCGGTTGGACTTTCAGGGCTGGCGGCGGACCATTGGAGTCCCCGGGCTTCTTATATTATCGCCGGCACTTTACTCATCACAAACGCTCTATTGGTTTTTCAGCTACCAGGGATTCGCAATGCACGAATTGATCGAAAGTAACGCAATAGAGTTGTTCCTAAATGCCATCGGAAGAAAATTCGGACACAGCTTTTTAGATATCATCTAAGCATAGCGGGGTGTTTGAACTCTTTGACCAGCATTTTGTAAAGAGCGGGGAATTTTCTAAGGCGATGAGCAAAGCTCTCCACTAGGCGTTCGATTTATGCCAGATTGGGTATTACCGCGAATTGATTGAACTGGAACAGGAACAAGCAGATGAGGTACTCCACTCAGCGGAGCAATTTGTTGAGTCTGTGGAAAAGAGACTGGCAAACAGTTGTAAAGGTTTTTGCGGTTTCTTTTTCCATTTACCAACATATTCGAATTGCGCGATATTTTCCCGCGTTGACTCAACCTCCCCCCTCTGGTAAAATCCCCCCGCTCAGTGCGTTGTACCCTTCGCCTGGGACACCAAATATAGAAAGGGCTTGTTACAGATGAAAGTATTACTTTTGAAAGACGTGTTCAAACTCGGCCGTGCCGGTGATGTTAAGAAAGTCGCCAATGGGTACGGCCGCAACTATTTAATGCCCCAAGGTTTAGCTGTTCTGGCTACCGAGGGCGCTCTCAAGCAGGTTGATCGCATCGTTATCGAAGCCGACAAACAGCGCAATATCCTCAACGAGGAGTTGAGTGGTTTGGCTGAACAGATGGCTAAGGTTACGCTTACCTTCCCAGTGCGTGCCAGTGAGACCGGGCGTTTGTATGGCTCGGTGAATACTCGCATGATCGCGGAAGACCTCTCCAAAGAGATCGATGTAGAAATCAGCCATCGCCAAATCGATGCTCAGCCATTGCGCATGATTGGTAAGCATATGATCGGTATCCGCCTGACGGTGGACCTGGTGCCTGAGATCAGCGTAATCATTTTCCGTGAGGGTGAATCTCCCGAAGCGGCTATTGAAGAGGCTGAGGTCCTGGCAGAGGCGGCAGATAAGGGCGAGATCGAATTCGAAGATGAACCCGTCTACGAGTACGAACTGGAAGCCGAAGAAGTTGATACCGAAGCTGAAGCTGAGCCCGAAGAGGAAGTTCAACCCGAGGAAGCAGACGCTGAAGCGGAAACGGAATAAGACTCTTCTCCGCTAGAGAAAAATCCGGCCTGGGTTCAAGATAATGACTCCCAGGCCGTTTTTTATATTTCAATGTTTACAGCAGGAAAGTTCCCGAAAAGGGATGTGGGGTGTGCGGAACACACCCCACATCCCTTTTCGGGTAATCCGTTCCATGGTTGCGTAGTTACTTCTCTTGTATAATTGACCCCATGAGTGCGGCTGTAGGTAAAAAACTTCGTCAGGCTCGCGAAGCTCTCGGACTGACCCTGGAGCAGGTCGCGCAGGAGACTCATATCCGTCTCCATTATCTGCGCGCCATGGAGGCCGGTCAATTCGACGCCATGCCCTCACGGGTGCAGGCGCGCGGCTTCCTGCGCTCATATGCCGGGCATCTGCGCATCGATGTCGAACCCCTCTTCGAAGCCTGGGAGGGAGATGCGCTGTTAACTTTCATGCCTCCTGAAGAGCAAGCTGAGTCTGACGCTGAAGGCGCGCCTGATGCCGACGCGACAGCGGGAGCGAAGGCAGACGCGGATGAACCGGCCGCAGTCGAAGAAACAGCAACTGGTTTAGCTGCTGTTGGGGAGACACTCAGAACACAACGCGAACTCCTGGGGCTTTCACGCGAGGATGTGGAACGGCACACGCACTTGCGGATTCATTACCTCCAAGTTCTGGAACGCGGCGACATGGAGGCCTTGCCTTCGGCAGTTCAGGGCACAGGCATGTTGAAGAACTACGCCGAATTCCTGGGTTTGGATCCTGAACCTTTGCTGCTGCGTTTCGCGGAGGACCTTCAATCTCAGTTATTCGAGCGGCGGCGGCAAGGAACTCATCGAAGCAGGGTGACGCGGGAACCGCAAAAAAAATTGAGCATGTCCCGGCGCTTTTTTTCCAGAGATATCCTCATAGGTGGTTCCATCGTTATATTTTTGATAGTATTTGCCCTTTGGGCTGGGATGCGTATTGCGACCGCACGTTCTGCCGAAGAGCCGGAGCCTACCCCGCCTTCGATTGCCGATGTGTTGCTGCCCTCGTCTACGGCATCCATTGAGCCTACGGCGACTGCCACGATCCCCTCACCACTCGATGAAGCAGCCGACGCAGACGCTGATGCTGCGGCGGGCGGGCCGGCTGTAGTAGTCATTGAAGACCCCTTCGCGCTGGAAGATGCTGAGAGACTCATTCGCATACAAATAGTGATCCATCAGCGGGCGTACATGCGTATTACTGTAGATGGCGAAGTCGAGTTCGATGGCCGGGTGATCCCTGGGGCTGCCTACGCTTTCGCCGGAGATGCGGGCGTTGAAATCCTGACTGGCAATGCGGCCGGTTTGCATGTAACCTATAATGAAGTTGAACTTGGGGTATTGGGGTTTTATGGCGAAGTGGTCAATTTTGTCATCACCGCGGATGGCATCCAGACCCCTACACCGACGATTTCGCCTACCGCGACAGAAACTCCGCAAGCCACGCTGACGCCCACACGAACACCAGTTCCCTAATCTCGTAATTTGGGGGTGGCGAGCGTGCGG
>JADHXE010000053.1 GCA_016783125.1 Anaerolineales bacterium | reverse complement strand
CCCCCCGCACACCCCAATTTTCGGGCTCTCTTCAACTAAGATGAAACGCATCCTATCATAATTTAATTTCCATCTCGACCAACATCTCCCGGATGGCTGCCAGCAAAGCGTGCATATCAGCCGGAAAAATGCGCCCGATGCTGCCGATGCGGAAACAGTCAGCTTCGCTGACTTTACCCGGATAGATAACGTAGTCCTTCTCGTTCAGTGCCCGATAAAACTCTTCGAAATCGAAGTTGGGGTGATCGGGGTAAGGAAACGAGGTAATAATGTAGCCTTGATCCTCGGGTCTGATGTACTCTTCGAAACCCATGGCGCGCATCCCGGCGATCAGCGTTTCGTAATTGGCCCGGTAGCGAGCGGCGCGACCTTCGACGCCACCCTCCGCTTCCAATTCGAGCAGGGCCTGGTGATAGGCGAGCAAGGAATGGGTGGGCGGCGTAAACCGGAATTGGCCGTCTTTTGCCAAGCGGAGCAACTGGGCCAACAAATCCAAACTAAAGGTGCGCGCATAGCCCTCGGTTTTCAGGAGCGTGTCCCGCTTCGCCAGAATGATGCCAAAACCCGGAATGCCTTCGATGCATTTGTTGGCCGAAGATACCATGTAGTCGATTCCACATTCGGCCAAATCGAAGGGAACAGCCCCAAAACTGCTCATGGCGTCCACAAAATAATCTTTGCCGAACCGCTTGACGATCTCGCCAATCTCTTTGATGGGATTGATGATGCCAGTTGTGGTCTCACAGTGGATCACCGCCACGCTGGTGATGGCTTCATCGGCTGTCAGGGCAGCTTCGATCTCCGCCAGATTGGGTGGGCGGTTCTCGGGGTAGGTCAAGGGGACGACCTCGATGTCGTACACTTTGGCGATTTGGGCGATGCGCCGCCCGTAGGCTCCGTTGATGATGACCAGCAGCTTGCCCCCGGGAGGGATCGTGGACGAGACGACGGATTCAAGGCTGAAGGTGCCGCTGCCCTGCATAATGATGGCTTCGTATCCATTGTCCGCGACGCCGCCGGCTTCCAACAGCCGCTGGCGAATGTCTGCCACGATATTGATGAACTCGTAATCACGCGAACCCAGGTCGCGCAACAGGGCCTGCTTGACCGTTCGACTGGTCGTCAGCGGGCCGGGGGTGAAAAGGATTTTATCTTTCCAAGTTGGGATTTTAGGTTTGGTTTTCATGGTTTACCTCGTAAGCAGGGTAATCGTGGAGCGTCGAGCGGAGAGCGTGGAGCGACGAGACATCGCTCTCCGCTTCACGCTCCACGCTCTATCTCTATCAAACTCTCCTCAAGAATATCCAACGCCTGATCCATCTCTTGGCGTGTAATCGTCAGCGGTGGAGTGAGTGTCAAAATATTGCCCATGGTTGTCTTGAAACTCAGGCCCTTGCTCAGAGCGCTGTACATGACCGCCTCGGCTTCGTCAGTGGCGCGTTCGCGAGTGGCGCGATCTCGGACGAGTTCTATGCCCATCAGCAGCCCCAGCCCGCGCACATCGCCGATGAGGGGGTGATCCGCCATCATCGTCTTCATGCGCTCCAGGGCGTAGCGGCCCAATTCACGGGCGTGCTCCGCCAAATTATGGTTTTTGATGTATTGGATGGTTGCCAGCGCAGCCGCGCAAGCAACCGGGCTTTTTTCGTGAGTATAATGCCCTAAAGCGATTCCGGCGGCCACGTCCAAGCCTTCGCGGACGATGACCGCTGCCAGGGGGAAGACCCCGCCCCCCAGCCCCTTACCGATCACCAAAATGTCGGGAACCACCCCAAAGTTCTCGCAAGTGAACATCTTCCCGGTGCGGCCCAGCGCGTGGGGAATCTCATCGAAGATGAGCAGCGCGCCGTGACGGTCGCAAGCCTGCCGAATGGTCTGCCAGTATTCAGGCCTGGGAATGTAGGGGGTACTGCGCACCGGTTCGGCGATCACGGCAGCGATGTCGCCTTCTTTCTCCAGCACGTACTCGACGTAGCGGGCACATTTTAAATCGCAGCCGCCCCGTTGGTGGCAGTCCCACAAACAGCGGTACTCGTCCGGAGGCGGGACGTGCTCGGTTCCGGGAAGCAACGGGCCGATCTCTCGCCGGAAGAGGGCCTCCCCCCCGATGGAAATAGTATCCAGCGAAGCCCCGTGGAAGGAATCCCACATCGAGATGGTCTTGTGCCATCCGGTGGCTAATCGCGCCAGCTTGAGAGCGATCCCCACCGCTTCAGTGCCGCCGGGGCAGAAAAGCACTTTATTCAAATCTCCAGGGGCAAGCTCCGCCAGCTTTTTAGCCAGATCAACGGCCACGCGGTTGGTATAACGCCGGGTGCAGAACGACAGCTCGTCGAGCTGGGCTTTGATGGCCGCGATCACCGCCGGATTCGCAAAGCCGACCTGGTGGACGTTATTCCCGTGGAAGTCCATATAGCGGCGGCCTTGCAAATCTTCGATGTAGATACCCTCACAGGCGCGCAGGGCGTTGAGACAGGGGGTAGAAAGCGACTGGTGCAAAAAGTAGCGCGCGTCCTCCTCCAGCAGAGCGCGTGTTTCGGCGTCGAGGTTGGCATCCTGCCACTCCGCGCGGCGCGGCGAGAGATTAACATCGCCTTCAGATTGTGACCTAAACCCGTTTGAGCAGCGGCTGTGCGTACGTCGTTCCATGCCTTATTTCACCTCGGTATCCGCAATCGCTAATGCATCATCTATCGCATCCACTAGAAAATCTATCTCTTCCTGGGTAACGATTAATGGGGGCACAATCCAAATCCCAAATTTATCCGCAGGGATGTAGATATTCTTTTCCCGCAGCAAATATTCAGCAATTTGGCTAACAACTGTAGGTGCATACTTTTCGGTTGCCCGGCGCAATGGCTCTTTGGTGTGCCTGTCTTTTACAAGCTCGATTGTCCAGAAAAGCCCCAGACCTCGAACGTCGCCGATAGAGCGGTGCTTTTCGGCGAGCGCAGTCAGCCTGTAGCCCAGGTATTCGCCCATCTCTCTGGCATGATCCACGATTTTTTCTTCCTGCAAGACATTAATGCTGGCCAGGGCTGCGGCACATGCCAGGGCGTGCCCTGAGTAGCTCTGCCCGTGGCCGAACAGGTTCTCTTTGAAGGTCTTAGCAACCTTACGGCTGAAGATCGCAGCCGTGAGCGGGCAATACACCCCCAGGGCTTTTCCCACTACCAGGATGTCGGGGACAACGCCGTAGTGCTCGATGGCAAACATCTCCCCCGTTCTTCCAAAGCCGGTCATGGTTTCGTCGACGATCAAGAGGATATCCCACTTGTTGCAAATCTCTCTCAACCTTGGTAGATAATCGGGAGGGGGCGGGATGATGCCGTTGGAACCCACGATAGGTTCGATGATCACAGCGGCCACTTTGTGCGAACCTCCTTCCAGTTCGATCATCTGGTCAATATATTCGACGCAGGCGATGCCACAATCAGGGTATGTGTGATTGAACGGACAACGATAACAATAGGCATCTGGCGCGTGAACGACACCAGGCATGACAAAAGGCTCCTGCAGCCAACGCCGTGGATCGCCGCTGACGCTCATCGCGCCGGCTGTAGCGCCGTGATACGACCTGTAGCGGGAGATGATCTTGTAAGGATAGGGGTACAGGTGAGGCTCCGATGTGGTTGGCAGTCCTTTTTTCACCACCTGGTTGTATTGGTAAAACCGGGCTACCTTGATGGCGGCCTCGACTGCCGCCGCGCCGCTTTGTGCGAACCAGACGCGTTTGTTCGGATTGCCGGGCGTGATCTCTGCTAAAGTTCTGGCTAACTTGGCCGTAGACTCGGTTGCAAAGTCGTCCGTGACGTAGATCACCTTCTCCATTTGCTCGCGCATGGCCTGTATAACTTTTGGATGCCTGAACCCCAGGTTGATGCACTCGTGGGCGCTGCGGAGATCGAAAATTTTCCTCCCGTCCGTGGTGTGAATCCAGCACCCCTCGGTTTTTTCTACCGGGATGGGGTCGTAGCGCCCCTGGACGCCCCAGCACTGCATCAGGTATTTCTGCTGTATGCTGCTGAAATCTTCAGGGTTGTTTACTGCTGTGTCCATAAGACTTCCATATTCGCCGGTTTACCGGTGTACCAGCGGATCAATTGGATAAACCAGGGCGCGAATAAAGCCTGTTCTGAAACGATCATCTCTTCGAGTTGGGGGATTGTGTAATATTCTATGCCAGCCACTTCTTTGGGGTCAGCATCTAATGAGCTTCCATCAAATACGCCTTCGTACAACTCGCTGAACTCGTTGTCATTAGGCCCATAGTTCATCTTGAATTGCACCAAACGCGTAAGGGAGATCCCATCGATGCCCAATTCCTCACACAGCCCGCGCACAGCGCCATCGAAATAGGATTCCCCAACTTTTAGGTGTTCAGAGACCGAGCAATCTAGCCGGTTTGGAAAAGTATCCTGGCTTTGGCCGCGTTTTTGAACCAAGAGCCTGCGATCCGAAGTAAAGAGGAAGACATGCACGCCCTGGTGCCACAGACCAGTTTTATGAACGATGCGCCTGACCTCCTGCCCGATAACTTCGTTATTCTCGTTGACGATGTCGAAGTGTTCCTCTACCATAGCAGCTCACTGTCCTCGTGGAGCGTAGAGCGGGGAGCGTGATAATGTATTTCACGCATCACTCATCACGCTCCACCCTCCACGCTTCACGCATCACGTTTCATCTCAAGCGGCGCAATCTCGGTGACGAAGCGAAAGCGATCACCCCGGTATAAATCATGTCCATACTCTAAAGGAAAGTCGTCCTTATCAAATGCCAACCGCCGTTCTAATATCAGAGGTGTGCCTGTTTCGATCCCTAACCATTCAGCCTCGAAGTCTGTTGCAGACACTGCCTCCAGGCTCTGTTCGGAATGGTGAGGCGCAATGCCATACTCAGTTTCCACGATTTCATAAATCGAGCGATTTTCCAGATCGTGCTCCTCCAGGTTGGGGAAGCGATAAATTGGCATCGTGCACGTTTCCAACAACACCGGTTCCTTATTAATGAAGCGCAGCCGTTGAAAGTAATAAACGGGCGCAGAAACGGGCACTTTCAGTTTATTGGCTACCGATACCTCCGCCAACCGCCGCTCGAAAACGATCAGCCGGGCGCTCGCCTGATAGCCGCGGCTGCGCATATTTTCTGTGAATGGAACCAGCTTAGCTGCCTGCCGTTCGATCTTGGGCTTTGCTATATAAGTTCCATCCCCAGGCCGACGAATGAGCAGGCCTTTATTATCAAGCACGCGTAAAGCCGCCCGTAACGTCATGCGGCTGACGTTCAGCGCCTGGCTCAACTCTCGCTCGGATGGCAACCGCTCTTCAGGGGGCAACTCTCCTGACGCAATCCTCTCGAGTAGACTCTCGGCAATTTGGATGTAGAGAGGAACAGCCGCTTCGAAACGCTCACCGCCAATTTTATTGGTAATTGAATCCATTTGTAATTTGGGTGTGTTCCAAACGAGTTGAAAAGTTCCGGAAATAGGGATGTGCGGAGGGTGCGCTTTGCGCCCGCACATCCCTATTTCCAGGATTCCTTCAACTGAAATGAAACGCATCCTTGCAATTTGAGGCAAAACTCTGATATAATCGTGCGTATAATGGTTAGATGGTATAGACCGATGCTGGCTAAAAGGGTATCATGTAAGCATCGGGTTGTCAACTCTCGACGGAAGAAGTACTTATGAACCCATTATTACTGATCAGCATCCTGGTGGCACTGGCGCTAATTTTTGATTTCCTGAATGGCTTTCACGATAGCGCTAACGTCGTCGCAACGATGATTTCATCGCGGGCGATGACACCTAAGGCCGCTTTGTTCATCGCGGCAGCGGCGAACTTTGTGGGGCCGTTCCTGTTTGGCGTTGCGGTGGCGAAAACCGTGGGCAAAGAGATCGTAAGCCCCGAATCCGTCACCGTCGCGGTGGTGATGGCGGCGCTGGTGAGCGCCAGTTTGTGGAACATCGCCACCTGGTATTTTGGCATTCCATCCAGTTCGTCCCACGCTTTGATTGGCGGGATCATTGGCGCTGTGCTCGTTGGATCTGGGTACCAGGCTGTTCGGGTCGAAGGGTTGTGGATTGTGGGATCAGCACTCTTTCTCTCACCAATTATTGGCTTTGTTGTTGGGTTGTTGGTCATGCGGGTTGCGTTGTGGGCGGTCAAAGGCGCAACGCCAAAGGCCAACGCTTTCTTCAAAGTCGCCCAGCTTCCGACTGCTATTGCCCTGGCGCTCAGCCACGGCACCAATGACGCTCAAAAGACAATGGGAATCATCACCCTGGGGTTGGTCGTCCTCGGTTACCAGACCGATTTCCATGTTCCCTGGTGGGTGATTCTCGCCAGCGCAACCGCCATTGGGTTGGGCACCGCATTCGGGGGGTGGCGCATCATCCACACCCTGGGAGGTAAATTCTATCGCATCCGCCCTATCCATAGTTTTACGTCCCAACTGACTTCGGCAGCGGTGATCATGGGAGCCTCGCTAACCGGCGGCCCAGTCAGCACCACTCACGTGGTTAGTACAGCGATATTGGGGGTGGGCGCCGCCCAACGCAGGTCCCAGGTGCGTTGGGGCGTGATGGTGGATATTATGGTTGCCTGGTTATTGACCGTGCCGGCGACAGCAGGGGTTGCTGCATTGATTTATTTCCCAATCGCCTATTTAATTCCATAGAGGAGGCTGAACATGGGTATTTCAGGTGTTTTCAAGCGCGGACAGAGGGAAGACAAGTTCATTAGCTTACTCATCGAGCAAAGCGAGGTTACTGTTGAAGGGCTGCGGCTACTGGAGAATTGGGTGACCGCTCCAAAAGTCGAGAGCGAAGCTGTCGAGCAAATGCGAGCCAAGGAGTTCGAAGCTGATGAAATCCGGCGCATTATTATCGATGAACTGCACAATACTTTCATTACCCCATTAGACCGAGAAGATATCTTCGAGCTTTCGTTGTACATTGATGATGTGCTCGATTACGCTTACACCACGATTGAGGAAATGCAATTGCTGGATATCGAAGCTAATGAGTACATGACGCAAATGGTTAAGCTCAACCGCGAGGCCGCGGAAGAGATAGCATACGCCATCAAGCGGCTGAGCAACAACCCGCGTGTAGCTGGTGATCACGCCCGGCGAACCAAAGGATTAGAAAACGAGGTTGACACACTCTACCGTGTCGCAATCGCTGACTTGTTCAAAAAAGCTAAGGATTTCAAACCACTGATGGTCATGCTCCGCCGCCGGGAGGTATATCGTCATGTTTCGAATATGGCTGATCGAGCCAATGACGCTGCCGACGTGATTGGCAAAGTGGTGATGAAGTTGACGTAAAAGGAGACTGCAATGCCAGCAAGATTTGCAGAATTGCTAACCGATGAACAGGTTGTGCGTGTTCACGAAGCTTCACTTGAAATCCTGGAAAATGTCGGTATGCTGGTTCGCAACGAGGAAGCGCGCGCCCGCTTCGCGAAACATGGCTGCCTTGTTGACACGCAGACCCAGATAGTCAAGTTCCCGCGTGCCATCGTCGAGCATTTCCGCCAGGCCATTCCGCCTACTTTTACTTTCCACGGGCGCGATCCGCAATACGATCGCACGATTCCTGGCGATGGGCCGTTGACTACGACGAGCAGCTCCGCCCCGGATGTTCTTGACCCGCAAACGGGCAATGTGCGCCGGGCGCGCTCCGACGACATCGCCCGGATTGCCTATCTCGTCAATGAGTTGCCGGGCTACGATCTCTTTTCCATCTCCGTCACGGCTGACGACGCACCGCCTGGCCAGTACAGTCTCTCGCGCTTTTATCCCGCGCTCAAACACTGCCTCAAGCCAGTTCGGGGCAGCGCCCCCGACATGGATGAAGTTGATAATATTTTAAAATTAGGCGCGCTGATCGCTGGGAGTGAGGCAGCCTTTTGGGAACGCCCCTTCATCACTTTCCAATACTGCGCCCTGATCTCGCCCCTGACGATGGATGTGGAATCGACCGAAAAGCTGATGCGCCTCACCGAGCGGGGCATACCCAGTTACGGCGTTGTAGCGCCCAACGCGGGGGTGAGCGCTCCGTTTACCCTGACAGGGACGCTGGCCTTGGCCAACGCCGAGTTTTTGGCGCAGGCGGCATTAGAGCAAATGGTACGCGCCGGCAAGCCGATTATTTACGAACCCTTGCCCACTGTGGCCGATATGCGCACAGGGGCCTATGCGCCGGGCGCTATCGAGACGGGCATCATATTGATGGGCTGCGCCCAGATGGCGCGTTTCTACAATGTTCCCAGCGGTGGCTTCTCCGGGTTGTCCAACGCCAAAACCAACGATGCCCAGTCTGGCTTCGAGACGGGGATGTCAACGGCGGTGACAGTTCTCGCGGGTGCGGATTTGTTGAATATGGGTGGTCTGCTCGATGCGCTGATGGTGTTCGATTTCGCCAAAGCGGTGATTGACAACGAAATCGCACTCATGCTCAAGCAAACCGGGCGCGGCCTGCAATTTAGCGAGGAGAACCTGGCCCTGGACGTGATTGCAGAAACCGGCCCGGGCGGCATGTTTTTGGACAAACTGCACACCATCCAGCGGATGCGCGCAACCGCGTTGCTGCCCGAAATCGCCGATCGCGCCCCACGGAACCAGTGGGAGGCAGAGGGCATGCCGGACTCGCAGACGCAGGCCATGCGCCGGGTACGCGAAATATTGACACGCGATAACCCGGCCGTCTTTTCACCCGACGTAGACGCGCGTATCCGGGCCGAGTTCGAGGATTTGGTCGCCGGAGACGCAGTCGCTTTGGATATAACAACGGATTAGGAATAAAACGAATGGCTGGGTGAGAGAAATTCAGTAGATCACGATTTGGGTTTGTAGTAAGCGATTTATCGCTTGAAACAGGCACTGAAGTGCCTACTACGAGCAAGAATCGTGAAGTACTGAAATTCGTTCGTTTCCCAATTCGCTGTACTGGAGAGGTTCACAATGCCCAATTTATTAGATTTCATGGAACGGGCTACTACCGGCCCAATCCTTTCCGAAGATGACTTCAATATGAAGCATCTCATCCCGAACGTCAGGAAAATCGTGCGGGAGTTCGAAATCCACTATACCCCGGAGAATCCAGTTCCATCAGACGACGCCTTCGCCGACCGCCTTTTCGAGGCCGCGATTGAGTTTATCGTGCGAACCGGCGTGTACTGCGATGACACCAACCGTGTGATCCAATTCGAGCGGGAAGAAATTGTGCAGGCGGTTGCAAATCTTCCCGGAGGCGCGACCTTTGGGGAGGGACGAGAGTGCCGTTTTTTCAGTCCCCGGAAACCCGAAGACGGGAACCAGCCCTGGTACCACGTGGGGACGGGGATCGTGGCCTCGTCGGAAGATATCGCCCTGGCTCAGGTGGAAGGCTACGGAAGCATCCCGCGGGCTAATTCAATCAGCATTCCGGCTTTAAAGAGCATCAAAGGGATGGACGTTATCGGGGGGTCTCCTCTCGAAATCCACGCCGCCGTCAGCGCAGTACAAGCAGGACGAAAAGCCCTCACCAGGAGCGGACGTCCGGGGCTTCCTATCCTCAATCTTATTTCTACGGCCACCACAGCCCTAGGAACAATCGCTGGCACGCATCCCAATTTTGGTCTGCGGCCCTCCGATGGCTGGCTGATAGATTTCCTGGCCGAGATGAAGGTCAACTTCGAGACCCTGAACCGGCTGGCTTTTATCCAGATCACGGGAGGCAATATCGGCTCCACCGCCCTGCCCATCCTGGGCGGGTACGCCGGGGGCGCGCCAGGGACTGCCCTGGTGATGATGGCCTATTATCTGCTGGGAATTACCCTCTTCCAGGGGAGCTACCACCTGACCGGGCCGGTCCACTTCCGGCATGGATGCTCCACCACGCGTGACATACTCTGGGTGTTTTCGGTCGTCGGGCGAGCAGCCAGCCGCAATACCCGCTATCCCGCGATTGCTTTAGGATATGCGGCCGCTGGCCCTGCCACACAGATGTATTTTTACGAGGCGGCAGCAGCAAATCTATGCTTTGTGCCCTCAGGTTACGCTGGCGTGCAAACGGTACACCCTGCCAAGGCCGTTATTGACGATGGTGTTTCACCATTAGAGGCACAGTTCTGTGTGGAAGTAGCTCACGCCGTCACAGGGATGAGCGCAGAGCGCGCCAACGCATTGGTCAACCAACTATTGGAAAAGTACGAAAAGGAGATTGACAAAACTCCGGCTGGAAAACGCTACCAGGAGTGTTATGACCCAAAAACAGGCAAACCTGGTGACGACTACCTCCGGCTTTTCAACGAAATGAAAGCTGAACTGGCCGGGATGGGAATTCCTTTTGCGTGAAGCGTGAAGCGTAATAAAAACCCTTCACGTTTCACAAATCACGTTTCAAGTCCTATGACAATATCCCCTTCGGGGGAAAAGTTTAGAGGAGAATAAATATGCTGAATTTCTTAGATGTTTACGAACGGGTGCTAAAAGGCCCACTCATGAGCGAACAGGATTTCGACATAAAGGTCTTTATCCCCACCCTGCGGCGAGTGGTGAAGGAGTATGGGATTCAGTACGATAAAGAGAATCCCGTCCCCAATGATGATGCCGCGACCGATAATTTATTCGATGCCGCGGTTGATTTTTTAAGCCAGGTAGGAGTCTACTGTCAGGACACCAACCGGGTGATCCAATTCAGTAAAGATGAAATCCTGGATGCAGTTCATGAAGCGCCGGGCAAATGCTTCGCCGGTGAGGGCAAAGATGCGGGTGTCTTTGGTATGCGGAAACCTGACGATGGAAAAACCCCCTGGCTGCATGTTGGGTCAGGGATCGTTGCCACATCCGAAGAGATGATCACCAATCTCATCGAAGCTTACGGTTCCATCGCCGAGGTAGACTCAATCAGCATCTCGGCCCTGGACAGCATCCGGGGGATCCCGGTCATGGCTGGTTCTCCTGCTGAAATCTACGCCGCCATCCGAGGGGTCAAGATCGGCCGGGAGGCTCTCCGGCGAGCCGGGCGGCCTGGGCTGCCGATCATGAACCTCATCTCCACAGCCGCGGCGGCGGTGACCACCATTGCGGCCAGCGCGCCCCAGTTTGGGCTGCGGCCCACGGATGGCTGGCTGGTCGGTGCTATCTCGGAGATGAAAATAGACTTTGGGGCCATGAACAAATCGGCTTACCTGCTCAACTGGGGAGCCAACGTGGGGGCCGAATCAAGCCCCATTTTGGGAGGTTACTGCGGCGGCCCGGCGGGAACAGCAGTGGTGAGCACGGCTTATATCCTCATGGGCTTGCTGGTCCAAAAAGGGAGCTACCAACTCACCTTCCCGGTCCACTTCCGATATGGCTGCTCCACCACCCGGGACGTTCTCTGGGTGGTATCGTCAAGCTGCCAGGCAGCCAGCCGCAATATCCCCATGCCGGTGATCTGGCTGGGGTACATGGCCGGCGGCCCGAACACGAAGTCGTACTTCTATGAGGCCGCGGCGCACCTGCTCACTGCGGTTACTTCGGGCGCTCCTTCGGTGCAGACGCCCCACCCCGCCAAGGCTGTAAAGATCGACGGCATCACCCCCATGGAAGCCAAATTTGGCGTCGAGATGGCAATAGCAGCTTCTAAACTAAGCCGGGAGCAGGCCAACGAATTGGTGATCCAACTATTAGAGAAATACGAATCCCAGATCGAGACGGCCCCCACCGGCAGCACTTACCAGGAATGCTACAACATCACCACAAGTAAACCCGGCGATGACTACCTCCGGCTTTTCAACGAAATGAAAGATGAACTGGCTGATATGGGCGTGCCCTTTGCGTGAAGCGTGGAGTGTGGAGCGGAGGCGTGATGCGTGATGCGTTTGCGCTATCCGCTCCCCGCTTCACGCTCCCCGGCAACAGATGAACGCTAAAATGAAACCATCATCCCCCTGGCGCGTCCTGCTCCCCCTGGGAATAGGGACTTGTCTATCGCTGCTTGGCGATTCGTCGCTTTACACCGTTTTGCCAACGCACACAGCGGCCGCAGGTGTGTCCGTAGCCAGTGTGGGGATTCTGCTCTCCGCCAACCGTTTTATCCGCTTGGTTCTCAACGGCCCGGCAGGGATGGCCTACGATCGCTGGCCTCGCCGCCCCCTGTTTGTGTCTGCCCTTTTCATTGGGGCATGCTCCACCGCGATCTATGGACTTACCCAGGGCTTTTGGCCCCTTTTGCTGGGACGGCTGCTCTGGGGGCTGGCGTGGGCCGGTATCTGGGTCGGCGGGAATACCATTGTCTTTGACATCGTGGATGATAAAAACCGGGGGCGTTGGATTGGCATCTACCAATTCTCCTTTTTCCTGGGAGCGTCTGGCGGAGCAATGCTTGGTGGTGTACTCACAGACTTGCTTGGTTTCCACCAAACAATGATTGTCAACGCAGCCTTGACGCTCATTGGCGCCATCATCGCCCTGATATTCTTGCCAGAAACCCGGTCTTCGAAGCAGTATCCGGCTGATGGGTCGGCGGACCCACAGCGACCTTTAGCTTCAAATCCAAGCCAGAAAGCAGAAATCTTCTCGATCACTGCGTTATTCAGCGCGAACCGCTTGGTGATGGCCGGTATTTTGATGTCCACCCTCGGTATCTTCCTAAAGAATCGAATCGGAGAGCAGGTTCAAGTTGCAGGCCATTCCCTTGGCGTAACCACGCTGACGGGTCTGGGGTTAGGCTTATCCACACTGATTGCGATGCTCTCAGCCCCCCTGATAGGAGGAATTTCAGATCGCGTAGGCAACCGTTGGCGGGTTGCAGCTGGCGGCCTGGTACCAGGCGTAGTTGGTTTCGGCCTGATGGCTCTTGGCCTGCCGGTAACCATTTTGTTTGGTATTCCACTGATAGCCACATCCAGCGGCAGTAATCAAGGACTGTCCACTGCATTATCTGGCGATTTGGGTAATGGGCAAAAACAAAGCCGTCGGTTAGGCGTGCTGTTTACATTTGGCGACTTTGCGAGCGCCATCGGCCCGCCCCTGGCCTATGCACTAATGCCATTGGTTGGGATAAACACACTCTATTTAGCAAGCGCGGGCCTTTTTGCCCTCATGCTTTTTGTGACGCTTCACCGGGCAGCCAGACGGGGAGTTTCCTGAAAAAAGGGTAATCCGTTCCATTTAGACCGATAAAATTTGGAGGATCAAAAAATGAATAAAGAACAAATTCTAGAAAACCTGGCCACCGCCATTGTAGATGGCGATGATGATATGGCCCTCGAAAGCGCCAGAGCAGCCCTGGATGCTCAACTGGACCCTCTGGATGCTGTAGATCAAGGGCTTTCTAAGGGGATGGACATTATCGGGGAACAGTTCCAGAGTGGAGAAGTCTTCTTGCCGGAACTGTTGATGGCCGCCAGCGCGTTCAAGGCCGCCATGGAAATCCTGAAACCCGAGATCGAGCTTCAGAAGAAGGAAATCGCTAAACAGGGTACCGTTCTTATCGGGACGGTCAAGGGCGACCTCCACAGTATTGGCAAAAACATCGTGGGGACTGTCCTGGAAACAAAAGGATTCGACGTGGTAGATATCGGCATCGATAACGGCGCTTTGGATATCATCCAGGAGGCCAAAAAGGTTCAGGCCGATGTAATCGCCCTCTCTTGCCTGATGACCACCACCATGCCAGCTCAGAAAGAGGTCATCGAGACATTAGAAGAGATGAACCTGCGGGACAAGTATTTTGTCATCGTGGGAGGCGGCCCGGTCACCCCGGAATGGGCCAACGAGATCGGGGCTGATGGATATGGCGAATCGGCCATTCAAGCAGCAGAATTGGTCAAGGAACTGATGGACAATAAATAAACACAAAGGGCGTTGAGTCTACAGCCATCTTGACATGATTTTGAAAGAAGCTGTTGATCCAAGCCGAGCGAAACCCCCTCTAGCTCCCCCCTTAAACGGGGGGAGAACTGGACTGTAGCATACCAGCGTAATTCACCATCCTGGCTACCCCCATGGGGGTGGAACAAAAGTCCCCCTGCGGGCGGGGGATTTAGGGGGGTGCATGTCGGGATGAGCAACATCTTTGGGTCATAAAGTGTGTAAACTCAACAACAAAGGGGCTTTGCGAAAAAACGCAAAGCCCCTTTGTCTTCTTTATCTTTACAAGATAAGACTACTTCCAACGCCGCTTCACGGGAACACTCGGCATTGAGGCGATGGCTTTTTTGTCTATTTTCAGGTAAACAACTTTTTCCTCGATGCGGTCAATCTGTGACACGGGAATGGTCACTTCCTTTTCTTTCCATGGGTGACCTTCCCTCAATACAAGGTGGGTGATATTCCCGCTTACCGGCCCCACAATGAACTCATCCACTCGTCCGACCCGCCCATCGGTGGCGCGCACACGCGTACCCCGGCGCACTGCCAACTCGCCAGGAGGAATGCGTCTGACTTTTTCATCGACAATTCGTTTTACTGGCACCACGTAAGGCCACAACAACGTCAGGTTTGGATCCGTGGCGTGTTGAGGGAGATCTGTGAAGATGAAGTCCGGTTGGTTGAAAGGTTCTAATTTCGCAAATTCTTCTTTCGTGCAACTCAACAATATGACCTCAGCAGCAGTATTGGCAACCAACTTGACCGAGACCAGCCGCTCAGCAGCAGATGACTGTTTTGGATTCACTACAAGGTGACTGACCTGCTCGGTGACGGGATTCAGGATAATGTGAGTAGATCGGCCAATATGACCATCGCTGCAATGAACTTCAACATTTAAGGGGATTTCCATAGCATTACCTCCATTCTCAGCTGACGTTACGCACCGTCCCGCAGGTTTACTCTGAAACCAGGCTTGAATTACGGCAACCTGCGGGACGTTCTGCGTAAGGTGAGTTATCAGGACATTACCGAGGCCAGGATTGTCTGCTCAGGTATCATGCTGCTACCCTTCTCGTCGGCCAGATGGCAGGCCACAAAATGTCCGGGGTGTATTTCCCGAAATTCTGGTTCTACCGTTATGCACTTTTCTTCGGTCAACGGGCAGCGGGTGTGGAACACGCAGCCCGAAGGTGGGTTGGCCGGGCTGGGCGGGTCTCCTTTGAGAATAAACCGCCGTCGTTTCTGCTCAGATTTGGGATCAGGTATTGGCACAGCTGAGTTAAGCGATTGAGTATAAGGGTGCAAGGGATTCTCGAAAAGGGTGTTGCGCTCGGTTAGTTCCATTACTTTGCCCAAGTACATCACCACGATGCGGTGCGAGATATGCTTCACCATACTCAGGTCGTGAGCGATAAAGAGGTAAGCCACATCCAATTGCTCCTGCAAGTCCTGCATCAGGTTCACCACCTGGGCCTGGATAGATACATCCAGCGCCGAGATCGGCTCATCACAGACGATAAAGCTGGGGTCCAGGGAAAGGGAACGAGCGATGCCGATGCGCTGCCGCTGTCCGCCAGAGAACTCATGAGGGAAGCGGCGCATGTAGACAGGGTCCATCCCTACCAATTCCAGCAACTCCACCACTCGATCCTTCAACTCACTGCTGCCCTTTTTCATGATGCCGTGAATAACCAATGGTTCGCCGATGATTTTACCCACCGAGTGGCGCGGGTTGAGCGTGGCGTAGGGGTCCTGGAAGATCATTTGCATTTTTGGGCGTAGTTGGCGAATGTCCTCACCGCTCATTTGAGTAAGGTCTTTGTCTTCGAAAAAGACTTTACCAGAAGTGGGCTGGTGTAATTGCAGGATGGCTCGCCCGGCGGTAGATTTACCACAACCGCTCTCGCCCACCATTCCCAATGTTTCGCCCCGCTTGATGTCGAATGAAATCCCATCAACCGCTTTGACTGCGCCTATCTGGCGGCCGAGCAACCCTCCGACGATAGGGAAGTATTTCTTCAAGTTTTGTACTCGTAACAACACATTGTTCTCAGACATCGCGCGGCCCTCCTTCTTCTAGATCGTAAAAACAGGATGTCTGGTGCTGTTCGCCCACTGTTATCAGGGGGGGAATTTCCTGCCAGCAACGGTCGAAAGCATGTTCACAGCGCCATGCAAAGGGACAGTGGCGCAGTGGTAAAAGCAAGTCGGGCGGGGTGCCCTTGATGCTCACCAGCCGCTCTGATTCCCGGGCGTCCATGCGGGGCAGGGCGCCGAGCAAGCCCAGGGTATAGGGGTGTTGGGGGTGTTCGTAGAGATCATTTACCAGGGCTATTTCGACTGGCCGACCGCCGTACATGACCAACACGCGCTCAGCGACCCCGGCTACCACACCCAGATCGTGGGTAATCCAGATCACTGCCACGCCCAGGGCTTCACGCAGCCGCTTGAACAGATCCACGATCTGCGCCTGGACGGTTACATCCAGAGCGGTGGTCGGCTCGTCGGCGATGATGATTTTGGGTGTACAGGCAATGGCGATGGCAATCACCACCCGCTGACGCATACCGCCAGAGAATTGGAACGGGAAGGCTTTGTAGCGCAGTTCCGGGTCGGGGATACCCACCTGGGTCAAGAGTTCGATGGCACGTCTCCGGGCAGCATCTTTGCTCATTCCCTTGTGGCGGGTCAGTATCTCGGAGATTTGCTCGCCAATGGTTAGAATTGGGTTTAGGGTGGAGATGGGGTCCTGGAAAACGAAACCGATCTGGCCGCCGCGCACGTCACGCAGTTCGTCGGGTGACATTTGCAGCAGATCGCGCCGGCCTTCATCTCCGCTGAAAAATGCCGCGCCAGCCTCTATTTTGCCAGGCGGCATGGGGATCAGCCCCAGCAGCGACATCATGGTCACGCTCTTGCCGCTGCCGCTTTCGCCCACAATGGCCAGCGTCTCGCCCTCTTCGAGATCGAAACTAACACCGTTGACAGCATTGACAACCCCATCCAGGGTATAAAACTTAGTGACGAGGTTGTTGACTTCTAGTATGTTGGACATTTTTTTACCTCCTCACTTCCGCGACCGGCGTAGACGCGGGTCGAGCACATCCCGCAGCCAATCGCCCAGCAGGTTCATCCCCAGGGATGTGAACATGATAGCCAGACCAGGGAAGGCAGCGATCCAGGGATACGCTTGTAAGTACTTACGACCGGCGGCCAGCATATTGCCCCAGCTGGGTATGGTGGGGGGCACACTCAAACCCAAAAAGCCCAGGCCAGCCTCGTAGAAAATCATAGCCGACATTTCGAAAGTGGCCAGGGTGATCAACGGGCCGATCAGGTTGGGCAGGATATGATCGAAGATGATGCGCGGCCAGCGCGCCCCGGCGCTGATGGCTGATTCGACATAGCCTGATTCGCGCATCCGTAGCACTTCACCGCGCGTGACGCGCGCGAAGATGGGCGCGTCGGTGATTCCGAAGATCAAAATAACGTTCAGCAAACTCCTCCCCAAGACAGAGGCGATGAAGACTACGAACAGGAGGTAGGGCAGTGACAAAATCAAGTTGATGATGCTCATGATGGCAGTGTCCACCCGCCCCCCCATATAGCCAGCTATGGCGCCAATGACTAAGCCCAGGCTGCCCGCAATCAAGACCCCAAAAAAGCCCACGGTCAGCGAGACGCGCGCGCCGTAGACAATCCGGCTGAAGCTGTCCCGTCCCAGGTTGTCGGTGCCAAAGGGATGATCCCCACTGCCACCATCGCTCCAGGCCGGAGGCATTTTATTGTCGCGTAAATTTTGTTCCAGCGGATCATAGGGGGATATTTGGGGCGCAAACACCGCTGCTATTACGACGATCAGAAACAAGACCAATCCGATGACACCGCTCCGGTCGCGCCATAGAAAACGCCCTGCATAAGCCAGACGCTCTTTGAATGTGCGCTCGACATCTAATAAACTGTCGGACGTTCGCTGTGTAGTAATATCTTTATTTTCCATAGCGAATCCTCGGGTCAATAATGGCGTAGGCCATGTCGGTCAGCAAGTTTAACCCCAATACGACCGCGCTGGTGAAAACGGCGAGCGCCTGCACCAGAGGAAAATCCCGCCAGCCGATGGATTGCTGGAGCAACTGACCCATGCCAGGCCAGGAAAAAATAAACTCGATGTAGATGGAGCCGCCCAGCATGTAGCCGAACTGGACACCAATCACGCTCACCAGTGGAATGGCGACATTTCGGAGTACGTGTTTTGTATAGATCGTCCTCAGCATCAAACCCTTGCTGTGAGCGGTGCGGATAAAGTCTTCCCCCCGGATTTCCAACACAGCCGAGCGCGTCAGGCGCACGATCTGGCCCATAACGGGCAAGCCAAGCACAAAGGCCGGCATAATCACCGACTTCCATTCGTCGCGGCCAAAGGAAGGGAACCATTGCAACCGCACGGCGAAGTAGAGGATCATAATCAATGCCAGCCAGAAGTTGGGTACGCTCTGGCCGAGGAGAGCCAGGAAGCGTCCGATATTATCGATAACACTGCCTGGGTTGAAGCCCCCAACCAACCCCAGCGGGATGCCCACCACCACCGCAAAAACTAACCCTGTCAGAGCCAATTGCACTGTGGCCGGCAGCCGGCCCACTACCATCGGCATCGCCGGTGTTTTGAAGTGCAGCGAATTGCCAAAGTCGCCTGTGATCGCTCCGGAGATGAAACGCCCAAACTGGACGAGGGTGGGATCGTTGAAGCCCATCTTCTCCCGGAAAGCTTCGACATCCTCGGGGGAGGCCTCACGCGGCATCATCAACGTTGCTGGGTCTCCTGTGACGCGTACCATGATGAACACCAGCAACAAAACGCCGAAAAGCAGTAAAACCGATTGAACCAGCCTAGAGATGAAATAGCGTTGCATTGGCGCCTCCTTTTACGTAAAACGTGAAGCGTGGAGCGTGGAGTGCGTGATCCCATAAACTGTCATTGCGAGGCACGAAGCAATCTCACACTTTGCAGGAGAAGATTGCTTCGTTCCTCGCAATGACAATTAGTGATTTTCTCACGTTTTCACTTTTCACGCAATAACCGTGGGAGGGCGACCGCAGCCGCCCTCCCATTTTTCGATTTACGTTACGTTCGCTCCACTCAGTACAGGAGTGAGACTATTCTCCGACGACAAATACGTCAAACAAGTCGTAGGTTTCAGCAGGGAATGGACTGTATCCTTGCACCCGGGTGTTGATTGCTTCGAAGGCAACGGGCTGGTAAAGGTAAATAAAGGGCGGGTCCTCCTGCATGTATTCCTGCAGTTCCCCGTACAACGCTGCCCGCTCATCCTGGTCGGGAGTTGCCTGGATCTCAGCCAATAAGCGATCGATCTCCGGGTCTGACCAGGCAGAGTAGCTGGCATCAAAGCCGCCCAGGGCGCCTGTCAACCGGCGGAAGGCCTCGCCTCCCGTTGCAGACCAGCTATCGCCGAAGAGGGGGGGCAGTTCCTTGTTAGCTTCCATATCCCAGTACTGGCCGGATTCCATGATCTCGAGGGTGACATCGATACCCACATCGCTCAGGTAACCTACAATAGCCTCACAAACTTCCTCGAAGTGAGTGTAGGCACCGGCTGGGCAGGCCATATCTATGGCGAAGCCATCCGGGTAGCCAGCCTCGGTCAGAAGGTCGAGGGCCTTAGTCGGGTCATAGCCAAAAGGCTGAACGGCGCCATATCCCAGTTCGCCTGAGGCGACGTAGCCCGAGGCCGGTTCGGCAAAGCCATCGAACAGGGCATCAATAATGGTATCCACGTCTACGGCGTAGTTCATGGCCTGGCGTACTTTAGCATCCATGGTCGGCTGCTCCAGGCCAGTGGTCAGGTTGTTGAAGGCGATATAGTAAATGCGGGCCACGGGGTATTTGATGATCTTGACGTTTTCCACGCCCATCAGGCTCTGCGCCTCTTCCGCACTCAGGCGGGTGACGATATCTACTTCACCTGTCTGGATGGCAGCCACACGGGTGGCGGACTCGGGGATAGGACGGAAGACCACGGTCTCGATTTTGGGCGCCCCTCGCCAGTAATCGAGGTTGGCTTCCATGGTGATATGGTCGCCCTTCTCCCATTCGACGAACTTGAAGGGGCCGGTGCCCATGGGGTGCTCGTTGAAGCCATCCTGGCCTACTTCTTCGAAGTAGCCAGGGGGTATCATGGCCCAGTTATCGGCAACCGTCGACAAGAAGAGCGCGTTGGGTGCCTCTAGTGTGGCCTTGACGGTGTATTCATCGACTGCCTCCACAGCGATGGCCGTCTGCCAGTGATAGGCGTATTCAAAATCGGAGGCGACCACACGCTCCCAGTTAAAGACTACCGCATCGGCATTGAAGGGTTCGCCATTGTGGAAGACAACATCCTCGCGCAAGTAGAAAGTGTATTCAAGGCCGTCATCGGATGCTTCCCAGCTATCGGCCAACTGGGGCACAATTGTGCCGCCCACGCCGGTCCAAACCAGAGAGTCGTACATCTGCCAATCCGTCGTAGAGGCCTGTCGTTCAGCCGCCTGAGGATGATCGAGGGCGTTGGGGAAGGTCGAGATCGCTCGTACCAGGGTACCCGTGGGGACCTCCGGGGCCTCGACCTCTACGATGACTTCGACTTCCTTTTCTACAATCACTTCCTTCTCGACTTCTACTTCCACTTCTTGAGTGACGATAACTTCCTTTTCTACGATTACTTCCGTGGGTTGGCAAGCAACAAGCGCTAACATGCTTATTACAAGCAGGGAAATAATGATCCAAAATCGTTTAGGGGACATCTTAAAACTTCTCCTTTTATGTAATGCGTTTGATCTGACTACTCCAAATATATGAGTGTTTCAGGAAAGATATCTCATCATCTATAAGCACCACCTCCTTCCTTTCAGTCAGAAATAAATCGCCCCTAAGTACATTATAGCCGCGAAAAACGCGCCATTGCTTGACATTTTTATGAGCAAGTGGCATACTGGTATATAAACCAGTATACCACATTTGTGCCCCTGTACATCCTGGGTTACTGGGGTTTCCCGTGGTAATACCCAGATTTGGGGGTGTGGGGCGTGGGGGGCCCGCCCCACACCCCCCAACCGGG